>DASQKJ010000108.1:0-15779 GCA_035630595.1 Methyloceanibacter sp. | reverse complement strand
GATATGCGTGGGGAGCGCGCCGGCGTTTTCCTTCACCACGTCGCCGGCCGAGGTGAGGATGGTCCATTTGGTGTCGGCCAGCGCCTCGCCGCCAAGCGACTGCACCAGCTTCAAGGTGGTCTTCGAGCCGGTTTGCTTGATTGTCGCCTCGGTGATCTTGCCGGGCTCGACCGTCACGTCGGCTTTAACGACCGCGTTGGCGTCGCCATAGAGGCTCTCGATGCGATAGGCGCCGGCGTTCAGCCTGACGACCAGACCGGGCTTGGTATTGTGCAGGATTGCCTGCCGGTTGCCGAACTGGTCCTCCTCGTCGGACAGAATATCGAGCTTCACCGCACCTTCGGGCAACGGCTCGCCGCTTTGCAGGACCACGGCAAGCTTCAGGGCCGGTGTTGAGGACGAAGGTCTCCTCCAGCGAGCGGCCGCTCTCGACCTTGATCTTCCGGGTGAGGTTGGAAAGGCCATAGGCAGCGTTGACGAGATAATCGCCGGGGAGCAGGGCCGCCGTCGGCATCGCTTCGCGATGCGTGCTGAGGAGCTTGAAGCCGCTGCCTTCCGCTGCAGCCTTGGACGCATAGACCCGCCAGGTGAGTCCGGTCTGCAACCGGGGCCCCGTCTCGCTGATCAGGGCCTTGAAGGTGACGGGAACCGGGCGCTGGACTGGCACCGGCACCGGCGGCGCGGCTGCCGTCTTGGCGGCCGGAGGCGGAGGCGGCGGAGGCGCGATCGGCACGGATTGGACGCGATTGACGGGAAGCTCTGCGGATTCGATTTGCTGCGGGGGCGCGCCAACGGATTTATGCACCGCGGTCTCGGTGCTTGCGGGCGCTTCCGCCGGCGCTGCGGCTTCATCTGGGCTTTGGGTGCCGAGATCGATCGGCTCGGTCGCGATGGTGCCCGGGGGCAGATCGGTACTCCCGGTCACCATGGCGGTGTCCGCTTGCACCTGAGCATCGAGGTCGATGGGCAGCGCAGTCGCGGTGCCAACCGGGAGCGCGGCCGACATCTCCTCTGTGGTACCGCTTTGGCCGGCCGAAGCTTGAGCGGCGGGTACGGCCGCGCTGCCGGCGGCTGCGTCGAGCACGGTGGCGACGGCAGCTTTCAACTCGCCGGCGTCTTTCGCTGCGACGAAGGTGCCGCCGGATACCGCGGCGAGACAAGCCAGCGGCTTGGTCTCCTCTTCCTTGCCGAAGCCGAGCACATGAATTCGGAGGTCGGCGGACTTCTCCTTAAGCGCCACGGCCGTCGAGCAAAGATCGGCATCGCAAGTGTCGCCGCCATCCGCGATCAACACGATATCGAGCCTGCCTTGCGCGGGCGCCGCCTTGGCGGCATCGCTCAAGGCAGCGGCGATCGGGGCTTGGCCCTTCGGCTTGATCTTGTCGAGAAGCTTGCTCTGGGTTTCGGCGGTCAGCTCACCGGGTTTCGCGAGGAGCTCACTGTCGGCGCAGTTCGATGCCTTGCGATGGCCGAACGCAACGAGGCCGAAGGCGAGGCGGCCTGCGTAGCCGCCCACGGCCTGGCCGAGCTCGGTGCGGACGGCGGCGAGCTTGCTCGTGCTGCCGAGCTTGGCATTCATGCTGCTCGAGGCGTCGAGCACGATGATTGCGGGGGAAGGAGTGGACGCGGTTTGCGCCGCAGCGGCCCCCGCTCCAAGGAGAGCGGCGGGCAAGAGCATGAGGCTAAGCCTCGCGCAGCGTTTCCCCCGCATAGCGATCGCTCCGATCCGTCGGCCGCGAGCTGTTATACCCCGTTTCGGGTGCGCGCAACGGGGCGAAAATCCTTTGAGAATGAGGCCGATTTGGGGTGCCTGGGGCGGCTCGGGCTTCACTTCGAGGCATTGTTCGGAGCCTCAATTCGGGATAGGGAACGCCACCCTCAAGCCGGCATTCCTCTCGTACCCATGACGAATCCAGTCATCGACCTCCTGCTTTCTCGCCGCTCGGTTTCAGCCAACGCGCTGGGGGAGCCGGGTCCGAGCAGCGCGGAGGTCGAGTTGATGCTGCGCGCCGCCTCGCGCGTGCCCGACCACAAGAAACTCGCGCCGTGGCGGTTCATTCTGTTCCAAGGCGAGGCACGGGCCGCGTTCGGCAAGCTCCTTGCCGAGGCTTGCCGGGCCGAGGAGAAGGACCCTGGCGCTTTCCGGCTCGAGAACGAGGCGAAGCGGTTTCTGCGCGCGCCGCTGGTGATCGCGGCGATCTCGCGCGTGGTGCCGAATGCGGCAGCGCCTGAATGGGAGCAGATTCTTTCGGCCGGCGCCGCCTGCCAGAATCTCATCCTCGCCGCCAATGCGCTCGGCTATGGCACGCAGTGGATCACGGAGTGGTGCGCCTATAGCGAGGGCGTGGGCCGGGCCCTCGACTTGGCCGAGAACGAGCGGGTCGCCGGTTTCGTCTATATCGGGACGGCGAAGGAGAAGCCCGAGGAGCGGGGGCGTCCGGCGCTAGCCGAGATCGTCACCGCCTGGAGCCCTTGAAGTGATCTCAATAGCCGAACTGCTCCGACAGGATGCGCTCCGCAAGTGTGTGGCCGGGATCGAACATCATGAAGATGTCGATGCCGCTTTCCTCTTTCACCTCGACCCTGACCACATCGCGGAACTCGGTATGGTCGGCCACCGCGCTGACCGGCCGCTTGTCCGGCTCCAGCACCTCGATGGTGACCTTCGCGTCGTTGGGCAGCAGCGCGCCGCGCCAGCGCCGCGGACGGAACGGACTGATCGGCGTGAGCGCCAAGAGCGGCGCGTTGATCGGCAGGATCGGTCCATGCGCCGAAAGATTGTAGGCGGTCGAACCGGCCGGGGTCGAAACCAGCACGCCGTCGCAGATGAGCTCACCCAGGCGCGTGGTGCCGTCGACCGCGATCCTAAGCTTTGCCGCCTGGTAGATTTGCCGGAACAGCGACGCCTCGTTGATGGCCAGCGCCTCGTGCCTGGAGCCGTATTTGTCATGCGCCGTCATGACCAAGGGGTGGATGAGGGTGACCTCGGCCGCAGCCAGCCGCTCCTTCAAACTGTCTTCGCGATAGTCGTTGAGGAGGAAGCCAACCGATCCCCGGTTCATCCCGTAGATGGGGATGCGGCTGTTGAGGTGGCGGTGCATGGTCTGCAGCATCAGCCCGTCGCCGCCCAGCGCGACGATGGCGTCGGCCTGCTCGGCCGGGGCATCGCCATAGCGGACGATAAGCGTTTGCAGAGCCTGTTGCGCCTCTTGGGTGTCGCTGGCGACGAAGGCGATTTTATCGAACTGGGCCATGACCATGCCGGGACGCTTGGAGCCAACCTGATAAGCGGGCACTATAAATGCGGCCGCTCAACGCAAAAGCAAGCGTCCAGATTTGACGGCAAAAGGTGAATTCATGGCGAACGACGACCGGCCGGTCCTGATCTACACCACGTTCCCCAGAGTCGAGGATGCCAAGCGGGTCGGCGACGCGCTGGTGGCGGCGCGGCTCGCGGCCTGCGTCAACATGTTCCCCGGCATGGTCTCGATTTTCGAATGGAAGGGCGCGCGCGAAGAGGCGAGCGAGGTCGCCATGATCATCAAGACGCGCGCGGTGCTGATCGACGCCGTGCTGCAAGAGACGAAGCGGCTGCATCCTTACGAGCTGCCCGCACTGCTCGTGCTGCCGACGGAGGGTGGCAGCGACGAGTATTGCGGCTGGATCGTGAGCCAGACGCGGGGTCCCGATCGAAGATGAGCGGCAGCTCGCGGCAAACCCTGCAACGCTGGGTGCTCGGTCTGTTGTGGAGTCTGAAGCCGCCGCGGCTCTACGGCGTGCCGGCGACCCTTCTGATGCTGGCCAGGCACTACACGGGATTGGGTCCCGCACCTGGCACTTTGCCTGACCCGGCGCAGGCTTTGCGATTCCCGGACGGTCTTGCCGGCATCTGCACCGATAGGAGCGTCCCTACGCTGACAGCGGCCTATGCGAAGGGCCTGTTTCCTCTCGCCCATATCGGGCCGCAAAAATGGTGGGCGCCCGCGGAGCGGATAATCTCGTTTCCCGACAGCGGCCATATCTCGAAGAATGTGCGCCGGCTCCTGCGCGTCGAGCAGTTCGAGGTGACGTTCGATACCGCTTTCGACGCGGTCATCGCGGCTTGTGCCGAGCCTCGTCCCGAACGGCCGCACTCACCTGGATCAGGCCGGACATCATCGCGGCCTATAGGGCGTTGCACGAAGCAGGTTACGCCCATTCCGTCGAAGTGTGGGGACCGCTCGGGCAATCTTGCCGGCGGACTCTACGGCGTAGAGATCGGCAAGGCGTTCTTCACCGAGTCGATTTTCGCGCGGCAGCCGGACGCGTCGAAGGTGGCTTTCATCGCGCTGAGCTGTCACCTCCAGCTGCTCAATGACGGCAAGCACGATAGCCCGCATCTCGCCAAGCTTGGGTTCCGGCTCATGCCGAAAGCCGAGCTCAATTTGCTGCTGACGGAGGCCTGCGCCGAACCGGGAAAGCCGGGCCGTTGGACCGTCGAGCCGCAACTCGACCTGTCGCGTTGGGAGCCGAAGGCCGGCTCCGGCCAAGCTCGCTCGATGGCGCCGCGTCCTTTATAGTAACGTCATAGAAGCGTCATAGGCTCCGGCACGCCTGAAGAGAGAGGACACGCGGATGACGATGGCCGCAATCGATTTCCAACTGCTCGCCAATGCAGGATTTCCGCCAGCGCGCTTCGAGTCGGGGGAGACGATTTTCTCGGAGGGCGACAAAGGCGATAGGATGTATGTCATCCGCACCGGCGAGGTTGAGGTCGAGCGCGATGGTAAGATCGTCGAGACGTTGTCGACCGGGGGCATTTTCGGAGAGATGGCGTTGATCGACGGATCGCCGAGGGCAGCGACCGCCCGCGCCAAGACGGCTTGCGAGGTCGCTCCTATCACCGAGAAGAGCTTTCTATTCTTGGTGCATGAGACACCGTTTTTCGCCATTGCGGTGATGCGGGCGCTAGCCGAGCGGCTGCGGCGCTCGCCGCCATAAATCCGGCGGCTTCGGCGCGCATTCGAGCTTCGGCTTGCCATCGTGGCTGACCCCAGCCATGATCGGCGCAACTCAACCGGAAACCCTCCGCCCAAAGACCTTGTCGCTCCTCGCGAACTTGGCGCTCCGTCGCCCGCGCAAAATCGAAGCGGCAACGCTCGGGCGGGACGCTATGGCCGGCGCCATCTCGGCGGTGGTGCAGATCGCCTATTGCATCTCCTTCGCCGCGCTCATCTTCACGGGCGATCTCGCCACCGGTTTCCCCTTGGGCCTTGCCGGGCTGATCATGGGGACCGTGGTCACCTGCGTGGTGATCGCCGTGACCTCGACCTTCTCGCCGGTGATCGGGGGGCCCGACTCGCCGGCCGTCGCCGTGATGAGCGTGCTCGCTGCCTCGATTGCGGCCGCGCTTGCCGCCAAGGGCGCCAGCACGCCGACGATCATCATCAACGTGCTGATCGCGCTGTCCGTGAGCACCCTGCTGACCGGCATACTGCTCTATGGCGTTGGCGCGTTCAAGCTAGGACAGTGGCTGCGCTTCATTCCGTATCCGGTGGTCGGAGGATTTCTTGCCGCGTCGGGCATTCTGCTCATCACCGGCGGCATGGAGGTGGTGACGCAGACCGATTTGTCGCTGGCTCCGTCGAGTTGGGAGCCGTTCTACTCGGCGCTTTACGGCCCGCAGATTTTGATCGGGGCGCTGTTTGCCGTCTCCATTCCACTGCTCGGCCGGTGGATCCCCGACTATCTCGCGCTGCCAGTGGCGTTCTTCGGTTTTCTCGCGGCCATGGACGGAAGTCTGTTTGGCCTGGTCAAGGACGAGGGCGCGCGCAGCGCTTGGTTCCTGCCGAGCTTGGGGGAGCTGAGCCTGTGGTGGCCGGCCAGCTACGTGTTCGGCGAACAGGTCGATTGGGCGGTGATCGCCCAGAGCAGCGCCGAAATCGGCTCGTTCTGCGCCGTGATGGCCATCGCGCTCTTGCTCGACGTATCGAGCCTGGAAGTGGCGCGCCAGAAGACCGCCGATCTCGACCAGGAGTTTCGCTCCAACGGCCTCGCCAATCTGCTGGCCTCCGTGCTCGGGGGATTTGGCGGCTCGCTGTCGATGAATGGCTGCGTCCTGCTCGACGAATCCGGCGGCACTACGCGCTGGGCCGGAGCCATCGTGGGGATCGGCTGCGCCATCATCTTGTTTTCCGGTATTGATGTCGGCGCCGTCGTGCCGAAAGCCATTCTCGGCGGGATGCTCGCCTATCTCGGCGCGGTGATCCTCATCGAGCTATGGGAAGCGCCGGCGCAAAGCTCGTGGATGGAGTGGGCGCTGACCGGCGTGATGACCTTGGTCATCATCAATTTCGGCTACTTCATGGGCGTCGTGGTCGGCGTGATCGGCGCTTGCCTGATGTTCGCGCTGAGCTATAGCCGCATCGGCGTAATCCGGCGTCATCTCACGCGGCAGGAGTTCTCAAGCAATGTCGAGCGCTCGCCCGAGCAGACGCGCCTGCTGCGCGAGGAAGGCAAGCGCATGCATGTCTTCTGGCTCTCGGGCTTTATCTTCTTCGGCTCGTCGAACGGCCTGTTCGAGCGGATCAAACGGGCGATCGAGCTGCAGCGGGATAAGCCGGTGGGCTATGTGGTGCTGGATTTCAGCGCGGTTCCCGGCCTCGACACCTCGGCGGTGCTGAGCCTGGTCAAGCTCCGCAATTTTTGTGAGGACAACGACGTCACGCTCGGCTTCTCAGGCTTGAGCGACAGCATGCGGGTGAGTTTCGAACGAGCGGGCTTTTTCGGTACGACGCGGCCGCATCAGGTGTTCGGCAGTCGCAACGAGGCGATCGAGTGGTGCGAGGACATGCTCTTGATGCATCACGAAGTCGGCGCCGCTTCCACCCATAGCTTCGAGAGCTGGCTACAGTCGGAGCTCGGCGGCAAGGTCGACTTCGCGCGCATCGCGACCTACATGCAGCGCCAGGAGCTGAGCAATGGCGAGTTCCTGTTCCGTCAAGGAGAGCCGTCCGATTCGGTCGTGCTCCAGGCGTCCGGCTCCGTCGCCATCACCATCATCGACGAGCATGGCCCCCCGATCCGCTTGCGGCGCATGCTCGGCCATACGATCGTGGGCGAGATGGGCTTCTTTCGCGGCGTGCCGCGTGCGGCGAGCGTGATCGCCGAAGGCCCGACGGTGATCTACCGTCTGACGCGGGAGGCCTTCGAAAGAATGCAGGCCGAGGACCCGACCGCAGCGGGCGCCTTTCACAAGCTTATCATCAGGCTCTTGTCGGACCGGCTCGAATTCGCCAATCGCGAGATATCGGCCCTGCTCTAGGCCGCTACCGCGATCAACGCGGCGACAATTGCCAGATAGGTCAGGCCGTGAAGCAGTTGGTCGGTGCCGAGCGCATACCAGAAGCCGCGGTCCTGCGCGGTCCAGCCGTTGCGATGGGTGATCCGCTCTTTAAGCCAATCGATGTGGTAGTGAAGCAGGAATTCGCCGAGGGCGATGGCGCCGGCGACCAAAAACGAGCCCGGCACCAGGACCAGATAGACCAGCGGGGTGAGCGCGGTGTGGATGCCGGCATGGATGAAGCCGCCGGGATGGCCGTACGTCCCCTTGTTCAGATATTGATACGCGGTCTGCAGGTAGAAATCGGCCACCGCATGCTTGAACATGAGGACCGCAACCGCGGCGAGGGCGAGGAGAGCGATTTCCGGCATCGGCGCTACTTCGACAGGGCCTCGGCCGTTCCGTCCCAATTAAGCGGGGGCGGGTTCAACCGGAAGAAGGCGATGCGCTCGCGATAGAGTTCATAGAACCGGTCGAGCCGGGCGGTGTTGAGCTTGGCGCATTCGCGGTTGAGCGTTTCGGCGGCGTCCCAATCCTTGGCGCGATAGCGGGCGAGGAACTCTCCGTGGCGCTCGGCAAGGGCGATGAAGCCTGGGGAGTTCTTGAACGCGCTGTCGCCGAGCAGGGCGAACACGCGCGTGGCTTCGGTTTTTCCCTTCACCTTCAGCAGATCGAGTTCGAGAAAGGCGAAATCAGGGGCGCGCGCCGTGGTGGATTCGCCGACCACCGTGCCTACGTCATAGGTCTTGGATTGGCCTTCGAGGCGCGAGGCGACATTGACGTTGTCGCCGATCACCGAATAGTCGAAGCGCGTTTCGGAGCCGAGATTGCCGACGCAGCAGATGCCGGTATTCAGCCCGATGCCGAGTTGCACCGGCCGGTAGGACCTGCCTTTGGCTTCGGCCTCCTCGCGCCAGCGCCGGTTCAAATCCTCCATCTCCTGCATCATGCGGAGTGCGGCGCTGCAGGCGTGGCTGGGATGCGCGCTATCGTCGAGCGGCGCGTTCCAGAAGGCCATCACCGCGTCGCCCATGAATTTGTCGATGGTCCCTTGCTCATCGAGAATGATGTTGCTCAAAGGCGTGAACAAGGAATTCAGGAAGCGGGTCAGCTCCTCGGCGTCGAGACCTTCGGAGATGCTGGTGAAGCCGCGCACGTCGCTGAAGAGCAGCGTCATGTCGCGCGTCTCCCCGCCGAGCTTCAACCGCGATGGGTCTCCCGCCAAACGTTCGACCAGCGCGGGCGCCATGTAATGGGAGAAGGCGTTGCGCACTCGATTGCGCTCCCGCTCGGTGCGGAGAAAAACAAACAACGTTCCGGCGAAATAGATTGCCGCCAGCGCAATGGCCGGATAGATCGGGTCCACCAGCCAGCCGAAGGCGTTAAAGGCGTACCAGGACACCCAAATCACCGCGGCGATGGCAAGCGCGCCAAGAACGGCGCCGCCGAGCGCGCCAAGGCGATAGACGAAAAAGGCGATGAGCAGTCCGAGTGCGAGGATATAGACAAGCTCGGCCGCGGTGGCGAAGTCGGGTCGTTGCAGATATGCGCCTTGCAGAATCTGCTCAATGGCCTGGGCGTGGAGCGAGACGCCGGGAACCGACGGATCGAGCGGCGTGGCCCCCAAGTCGAGCAGACCGGCCGCGCTCGTGCCAACGAGCAGAATGCGGCCGTCGATTTGGTCGGCGCCGATCTCGCCGTTGAGCACCTTCCAGGCCGGCAGGTAGCGTTCGCTCGATTCGGGCGTGAACTTGATCCACATCTGGCCGTGCGCCTCGGTGGGAATTTCGAGATCGCCGACCTTGACGGCGACAATGCCGGTCTTCTCGCCGAAGGCCTTTTCGCCGCTCGCGCCGGACGACTTCACCACATAGGTTGACGCACCCTGGGCGAGCCGAAGAAGGTCGCCGACGAAGGAGGGATAGAGCGTTTCGCCGACCCGGACGACCATGGGCATGCGGCGGATGATCTGGTCGTTCTCGGGAATCCAGTTGAGCGAACCGCTGCCTTGCGCTTGGTCCTGCAGCTGCCCGAGGCTTACGGCGGCGCCGGGATAGAAAGGCGCAAACAGCTTGGGGTCGTCGCCGGCATGGGCGAATCCCGCCTTGACCTCGGGGATCGACGCCGCTTGCGGCGAGGCGATGAAGCCGAGCACGACGGGAGCCTTGCCGATCGCCTGCGCGAATAGCTGGTCGTTCGAGGGAAGCTTTTCGATCTCGTCTCTCAAGCCTGCCAGGGACTCGGAGTTCGGCCAGAAGCGAAGCGTATTGGCGGGCGACATGCGGTCGGGTTCGGGGAACACCATGTCGAAACCGATCGCGGCGGCGCCGTTTGCGTCAAGTTTGTCCACGAGCTCGGCGAGCACGGTGCGGGGCCAAGGCCATTGCCCGATCCGCTTCAGCGATTCCTCGTCGATATCGACGATGCGCACCGGAAGTGAGGGATCGAAGGCGCGGGGGCTCAGGCGCTGATAGGAGTCGAAAACGAGCGCTCTCAGCCGCACGACCGGCGTTGGATCCCAGACACGCAAGGCGAGCGCAGCCAGGATGACGACCCCCACGACCAGGGCATAAAGGAGACGCGGACCCATCCCTGAGCTTGACTTCGCCTTCTCGGAGCTGCGCCGGAGCGGCGCGCGGTGCCAGACCCTAGCCAATGGCGCTGGCTCACTCCAGTGTCATGTTTTGCTTGCGGAACAGGGCGCTAGGGTGCGCGTGCGGGGAGCGTTCCGGCCGATCGCATCGGCGCGGTTGTGGAAGACGACGCGAGCAGCCGTCCCGATTTCAGCGAGGCCTTCGCCATCGGACCGAAGTGGCGCAGATGCCGCCGGAGCTGGCGGCGATAGGCGTAGTAATTGGCCTCGAGACGATGCCGGTCGCTCTGCACATAGGAGCCCTTGGCCATGCTGGCATGGCCTTGGGTCTTGAGCTTGCGCAACCAATCCGCTCGCTCATGACGTTCGGCAAGAGCGATGAGATAGCTCGCGACGAGCTGCGATTGATCATCGGCGAGGCGCCAGATGCTGCCATTGGCCTGGATCAGGCCCACCGCGAACAGGTCGTCGAGTTCCGGGTGAAACACGTTGAGATAGAGCAGCGGCTTGCGGTCTGGACCGAAGATGAGATCGTTGTCGAGGAAGGGGATGTCGATCTCGTAGCCGGTGGCATAGACCACGAGATCGGCCTCGACTTCGCTGCCGTCGCTGAAGCGGACCTTGTTGCCGGCAAACTCGGCGATCTCGGGCTTCACCCCGATACGGCCGTGGCCAGCGAGCTGCGGTACCACCGTATTCATGGTCGGATGGGTGTCGCCGATCCGGTGCTCCGGTTCGGGCAACCCGTAGCGCTCGTTCTTGCCCACCATGAGCCTGTGCCAATGCGTGTAGAGACGATTGCGCAAGCCGGCAGGCAGCGGAATGTACTCGCAGAAATTGATGATGCCATCCATCGGCCGGCCGAAGATGAACTTCGGAACGAAATACGTGCCCCGGCGCATGCTGAGATAGATCCTCTGTGCCACGCTCGTCGCATCGACGACGATGTCGCATCCAGAGTTGCCCGAGCCGACGACGACGACGCGCTTGTCGGCGAGCTGCTTCACGGTGCGATAGTCGCGCGAATGCAAAATCTCGCCAGTGAAGGTGCCGGGGATCTTAGGTATGCGCGGGACATGATGATGACCGTTGGCGATGACGAGTGCGCGGTAGAAGCGTGGGCGTTCTTCGCCCGCGACCTGAACGCTCCAGCCGTCTTCCGCGCGCTCGGCGCGCTCGACCGTCGTATTGAACTCGATCTTGTCGAGGATGCCGAAATTCATCGCATAGGCGCGCAGATAAGCGAGCGTCTCGCGGTGTGACGGATAGGTCGGGTATTCCTCCGGAAAGGGATAGTCCTCGAAGCCCGTATAGCTTCTGGACGACACCAGAAACGCCGTGTCGTAGACGACACCGGTACCGGTGGCCTCGTTCCACAACCCGCCAATATCGTGCTCCCGCTCCAGACAATCGAACGGAATTCCGCGCTCCCGGAAAGTCTTGGCGGCGGCGAGCCCGGACGATCCGGCGCCGATGATGCAGACTTTGTCCATATTGCTCTTCACATCCATGTGTCTTGCATCCCAATATCCAGGGCAGCAGGTTTTGATAGACTAAGACGTTGGCCTTATTGCCGCAGTGGGCAATCCCCGGCGGGATGGCTGTGGCATATTATGGCGTCGGTGGTCCAGTTGGACCAAGCGCATTGGGCTTGCCTGCGATGACGATAGTGTCGGCAAGAATGACGATTTTCAGGGGCGCGCAGTTCATGCGCCTCTCGATCCTTGCCGTGGTGGCTATCGTAGGTCTCGGGCAGTTTTGCGGCGGCGCGCAGGCGGGCAGGATGTGGCTGCCAAAAGCCGAAAATCCCTATTGCGACGTCACCACCTACAGGGCGCGCGAGTTGCCGGAGCAGGCGATGTCGATGCTGGATTCGAACGGCAAGCCGGTGATCGTGGTCAGCGGCATAGCCCTGGTCGAGAAGCCCTCTTATGGCCAGTTCCTGATGGCGCATGAATGCTGCCATCACAGCCTCGGCCATGTGCGGCGCTACCAGGAAGGTCTCGGCCATGTCGGGCCGCAACCCTTCTTCTTTATCGCGCCGGCATTGAAGCAGATGGAGCTTGATGCCGATTGCTGCGCCGTCAAGATGTTGCGACGGGATCGGCGGCCAGACAGCATCGTTTCGGCACGCGATGCGATGGTGAAATTCGGTGCGGCGCCGACCGGCGCCCATTATCCCACCGGGATCGAGCGGGTCGACAATATCGAGAAATGCGCCGCGGAGGAGTAAGCGCGTATTGCGGCGTGCCGTGCGCGGCCGGTTTTGTCAGATAAGTTTAATGTTGCCGCCAGCTAGCGGCCCTTACCCTTGATCGCCATATTTTCGGGGCGTTCCACCGCGCCGGCGACAACCCCGGCGTTCTTGGCGTTGTGTTAGAGTGAGCCCCCATGGTGCTCGCGAGGTGAGTTGAGCCGGACAGCATGATGAAGATCTTACGAGCGGCCCCGTGGGTGGCCATCTGCATCGGCTTGGCCGCAACTCTTGCCGCCGCGCCCGTCGCTGCGGCCGAGCCGGCAAGGGCCGGCGCCGTCCGGATCTGTGCCGATCCCGACAACATGCCCTTCTCCAACGCGGAGGGCGAGGGCTTCGAGAACAAGCTCGCCGAGCTCATCGCCGAGAAGCTCGATGCCAAGCTTGACTATTCCTGGTTTTCCGAAGCGTCGGGCTATGTGCCGAATACGATGGGCAGCGCCGCTTGCGACTTGGTCATGGGCTATGCTCAAGGCACCGGGCTGATCGACGACACCAATCCCTATTACCGCACGTCCTATGTGTTGCTCTATCGTGAGGACAATGACGCTCTTCGCGGTGTCGACGGCCTCTCCGACCCGCGCCTCAAGGGAACGTCGATCGGGTTTTTCGCCCGCACTTTGCCGGCCAGCATCCTCGCCATGCACGGATTGGTGCACACGGCCAGGCCCTTCGACGTAGGCGCTTACGAAAATGCCGCAAGCGCGGCGACGGCGATGATCGCCGAGATGGTGTCCGGCAAACTCGACGCCGGCGTGCTTTGGGGTCCGGTCGGCGGCTATTACGCCCAGCGCGCGAGCGCGCCGCTCAAGCTCGTGCCGCTGGTGAAAGAGACCGCAGGGCCGCGTACCGTCTACGGCATCACCATGGGCGTCCGCCCGAACGATCCGCAATGGAAGCACAAGATCAACAAGGTGATCGCCGAGAATCAGGGCGCGATCAACGTCATCCTCCAGGACTACAACGTGCCAGTGCTGGACGATAAGGGCGAACTGATCACGGCCATTGCCGAGCGGTAAGGCGGGCGATGGCGGGCCTCACATGGCGCATTTGCTCTCCGGCTCGTCGATGCCGAGCGTATCCACCTCGATCTCGGGATGGCTGGCATGCGGGAAGCCCTTCTGCGGCGAGACCGAGACGGGAACCTTGTCGGTGGCGATGATGATCGGCTGCCGGAACTGCCCGTCCCAAGGACGGAATTGCTGCTTGATGCCCTTGAAGGGCGCGAGCTGAAGCTCGGGACCGCGGATGAAAGCCGCGACCGTGGCGAAATCCTTGTCGGGGTTGCGGGTCACCGCTTCGCCGACTGCACGCGCCGCGACATAGGCCTGATAGTCGAGCGGCAGCATCAGCCGGTTGAAGTCCTTTTCGAAGTTGTTGTTGGCCTGGGTCGCGCCCCATTTCTCGTGACCCGGACTCCAGGTCGTGGCGGTGAGTCCGGTGGTGCCTGCCACCGGCCGGGGATCGGCGCCGCCGCGATAGGGCATGAACGGCCCAAACTGCTGCTCCTCGTCGGCGACGACGATGATCTGATAGTCGGGGCTCGCGGCATAGGCCGCACCGGCGCTCGCTTGTCTGCCCGGCGGGATGGTGCCGACATCGTCGCGCCGGCCGCCTGAGATATCCTTGTATTCACGCGTGTCGACGACATTGGCGCCGAAACGGCTGGCAGCGCGCTTGATCGCGTCGGCATAAGCAAGGTCGCCCGCGGTGGAGCCGTGCACCAGCAGCCAGTTGGTCCACTTCATGGTGACGAGATACTGGGCGAGCGCGTCGGCCAGCATGTATCTGTCGGGCACCACATGGACGATATTGGTGCGGCAATTCTCCTGCCGCAGCGACACGTCGGTGGCGCTGACATTGAACAGGAGAATCTCCTTGTCCTTGGCCCAGTCGGAGAGCTTGAGCAGGGTGTCGGCGGAAGCCTCGACGAGGATGTAGTTGTGGCCGGTTTTGAGCAGCCTCTCCAACGCCGCTACGGCCTCCTCGGGGGATGAGGCCGTGCTGGCATCGAGACTGTAATCGTGGCCAGTGAACCGGCCGCCGGCGTTGTTCTCCTCGACCCCCATCTTGGCCCCGGCGATGCCGGCGTCTTCGGGGGCGACGTCGAGCCGCGACGCCGGTCTCGGACGGTCGCTGGCCTCGCGGAGATAGCCGATCTTGAGCGAGTTCAACGGCGGCGATTGAGGCAACTGGATCATAAAGCCGCCTTCGCGCTCGCGCGGCGTGGCGGGAGTGGCGTCTGGCTCTTCCGCTGTTGCAGGAGGGAGGGAAGCCAGCAGCACAAAGGTTCCGAGACAGAGCGCGGCGGCAACCGACAGGACGGCTCCCACCCTAAGAAAGCGGCAGAACGGGTTTCGCGAGAGCTTCATGGCGACCACCGCCGGCGTCAAATCGCGCCGCTTTTCAATTGGTTCGGGCCCAGGCGAGGCGCCGGACAGTGGGCTGCACCAGGGGCCGGTCAAAGGCCATGGTAGAGGAAGCAAGGATGATTGCAAGGTGGAAGCAATGCCGGGAATATTTGGCATTGCCCGGCGCTTGCCTTCGTGCACGCCTACCGCGTCCGGGGCGGTAAGGCAGAGCCGCGCCCAGCCGACGCGGCGCTCGCCGCTTGAGCGACAGCACGTCGCAAATTCTTTGTCAGGTGAGAGTTAGGAGAGGCCGTCGCGCTATTCGGCCGGGACGAGCGGGCGCTCGGCCTTAGCGGCCTCGGCCGCATTGCGCGGATTGCGGTAGACGAAGGGCGTGGGCGGTTTGGCAGCTTCCTCGCGCGCAAGATGCACCATCTCGCCGTGATAGGGCGAAAGCGCGCAAGCCGGATCGGTGTTGCGGGCGTCGCCGGTGATCGCCATGGCCTGACAGCGGCAGCCGCCGAAATCGATCTCGCGGAAGGCGCAGGAGCGGCAGGGCTCCTTCATCCAAGCGGTGCCGCGGAAGGCGTTGAAGGCATCGGAATTGAGCCAGATGTCGAGCAGGGGACGATCCTGCACATTGTCAAACTGCAGCGTCTTGATCGTCTCGGCGGCGTGGCAGGGAAGCACCTTGCCCGCCGGGGTGATGTTCATGAAGCCCTTGCCCCAGCCGCCCATGCACGGCTTCGGCCGTTTGGCGTAATAGTCGGGCACGACCATGTCGATGGTGAGCACGCCTTTCAGCCGCTCGCGTTCGCGCTCGACGAGCTCGATCGATTCGATCGTCTGGTCGTAGGTGGGGATCAGCGCGGCGCGATTGAGATAGGCCCAGCCGTAATATTGCACATGGGCGACTTCGAGCCGCTGCGCGCCGAGCTTGACCGCGAGCTCGATATAGCGGGAGACGTTGTGGATGTTCTGGCGGTGGATCGGCGCGTTGACGGTGAGCGGCAGGCCGAGCTCGGTCACCCAGCGGGCGACATCGAGCTTCTTGGCGGTGGCGCCGGGATAGGCGCCAATCCGCTCGGCATTCTGGGCGTCGACGTCCTGGAACGAGATCTGGACATGATCGAGCCCGCGCTTGGCGAGGTCCTCGAGCCGGGCGCGGTTCAAGGTGACGGCGGCGGTGATCAGATTCGAATAAAGACCCGCCTCGGACGCGGCGGAGACGATGTCTTCCAGGTCTTTCCGCGCGGTGGG
>DASQKJ010000107.1:0-29096 GCA_035630595.1 Methyloceanibacter sp. | reverse complement strand
CAGCCGACATCGAGGTGCAAAAGGAGCTGGTCGTCGGCCTCTACAAGATCGCCAAGCTCGCCGAGGCCGAGCGCAAGAACGCGCTCATCGACGAGGGGCTTTCGATCATCGACCGGCTCGGTGCCGGCGGCCAGCTGACCGACGATCAGAAGGCTTGGCGCGAATCGTTCCTCACCTTGCGTAGCGGCCCGCGATAGAAGCGCCGGGCGGCGAAACGGCCTCGCGCCTTTACGGGTTCGATGCGCCATTGCGCCGCCGTCACACGCGCTATATATCCCCACCATAGGACACCGCGGGCCGCTTTGGCCCGCGTTCGCACATTCAGGCCCCCATGAACCTGCGCAATATCGCCATCATCGCCCATGTTGACCATGGCAAGACCACCCTGGTCGACCGGCTGCTGCAGCAATCCGGCTCGTTTCGCGACAACCAGCGGGTCGCCGAGCGCGCGATGGATTCGAACGATCTCGAACGCGAGCGTGGCATCACCATCCTCGCCAAGGTCACCTCGATCCTCTGGGAAGGCACCCGCATCAATATCGTCGATACCCCGGGCCACGCCGATTTCGGCGGCGAGGTCGAGCGCATCTTGAACATGGTTGACGGCGCGCTCGTGTTGGTCGACGCCGCCGAAGGCCCATTGCCGCAGACCAAATTCGTTGTGTCGAAGGCGCTCAAGATGGGCTTGAAGCCCATCGTCGTCATCAACAAGGTCGACCGCGCCGATGCGCGCCCGCAGGAGGTGGTGAACGAGGTGTTCGACTTGTTCGCCGCGCTCGACGCCTCGGACGAACAGCTCGACTTCCCGATCCTCTACGGCTCGGCCAAGGAAGGCTGGATGGCCGCGAGCCCCGAGGGGCCGAAAAATCTTGGCATGCAGCTGCTGTTCGATCTCGTGCTCACCCATGTTGCTCCGCCCAAGGTCGAGGACGGTCCGTTCCGGCTGCTCGGCACGATCCTCGAGGCCAATCCCTATCTCGGCCGCGTCGTCACGGGGCGCATCAGCTCGGGCTCGATCGCGCCGAACCAGCCGGTCAAGGTGCTCGACCATACCGGCAAGCCGGTCGAGCAGGGCCGCGTGTCGAAAGTGCTCGCCTTTCGCGGGCTGGAGCGGGTCGCCCTCGACGAGGCGGCCGCCGGCGACATCGTCTCGCTTGCCGGCCTTCCCGACGCCAACGTCGCGCACACGATCTGCGCGCCGGAGGTGACCGCGCCGCTCAGGGCCCAGCCGATCGACCCGCCGACTCTGTCGATGACCTTCCGCGTCAACGATTCGCCGCTCGCCGGCACCGAGGGCACCAAGGTGACGAGCCGTATGATCCGCGACCGGCTGCTGCGTGAGGCCGAAGGCAATGTCGCGTTGCGGGTGACCGAGGCCGAGGAGCGCGATTCGATGGAGGTCGCGGGCCGCGGCGAACTTCAGCTCGGCATTCTGATCGAGACCATGCGCCGCGAGGGCTTCGAGCTTTCCGTCTCGCGGCCCAGGGTCCTGTTCAAGCGCGGGCCCGACGGCGCACTGCTCGAGCCGATCGAGGAAGTCGTCATCGACCTCGACGAGGAGCATTCCGGCGTCGTGGTGCAGAAGCTTTCGGAGCGCAAGGGCGAGCTGGTCGAGATGAGGCCGTCCGGCGGCGGGCGGCAACGGCTCGTGTTCTACGCGCCGACCCGCGGGCTGATCGGCTATCAGGGCGAGCTCCTGACCGATACGCGCGGGACTGGCATCATGAACCGTCTGTTCCACGGCTACGCGCCGCACAAAGGCGCGGTTCAGGGGCGGCGCAACGGCGTGCTGATCTCCACCGATGCCGGCGACGCGGTGGCCTATGCCTTGTGGAATCTCGAAGATCGCGGCGCCATGATGATCGAGCCCGGCACGCGCGTTTATCGCGGTATGATCGTCGGCGAGCACACCCGCGACAACGATCTCGAGGTGAACGTGCTCAAAGGCAAGAAGCTGACCAATATCCGCACCACCTCCAAGGACGAGGCGGTGCGCCTCACCCCGCCGCTCCGCATGATCTTGGAGCGCGCGCTCGCCTATATCGACGACGACGAGTTGGTGGAAGTCACCCCCAAATCGATCCGCTTGCGCAAGCGCCATCTCGATCCGAACGAGCGCAAGAAGGCCGAGCGCGCCCGCCTGACCGAGGACGTCGCCTAGCGCCTTGCACCTCGCCTTTTGCGTGCAAGCGTTCTCCGCAGAAAAATTGCGACGACCCCTTTGCCGAGCGCAGCCATGTTGCGCTAGGCTTGGCGCCATGCCCGTCGATGTCGTGCATATCAGGCCGGCCAGACCGAAGGACGCTCCCGCGCTGGCTGCCGCTTACGAGGAGGCTTGGCGCGGTGCCTATCAAGGCGTCATCCCGCATCTTTCGCTCCAACGCATGATCGCGCGGCGCGGGCTGCCCTGGTGGGAGAGCGCACTCAGGAAGCGCACGCCCCTTCTGGTGCTCGATTTTGGCGGCGCGGCTGCGGGCTATGTGACCTATGGCCGTTGCCGGCTTGGCCGCACGTCGTTCGAGGGCGAGATCTTCGAACTCTATCTCCACCCCATCTATCAGGGCTTCGGCCTGGGCGAGAAGTTGTTCGACGGCGCGCGCATGCGCCTCGCCGAGTTGCGGCTCAAAGGCCTGCTCGTCTGGGCGCTGACCGATAACGACACGGCTTGCGGCTTCTATCTGCGCCTCGGCGGCAAGCCGGTCGCCGAGGGCGCCGAGAGCTTCGGCGAGCTCTCCTTGCGCAAGGTGGCCTTCGCCTGGGCTTGACCCGTTAACCTTGCATTTACCGGAAACGTTGGGCCTGCCTTAACGTCAACTCCCTTATACCAACCGCCTCCATGCTTCGGGGCAGATGAAGGGAGTCGTCACATGAAAGAGGTCGGCGCGCGAGACCGGCTGGTTATGGCTGGTGTGGTTCTTGGTCTGCTCACCGTGATCGCCGGCGTGCTCTCGGGCCGCTCCACCACCAACTATGTCCTGTCGAGGGACGCGCGCGAAGCAGCGCTGAGCTGGGCCGGCGACATCAACAAGAACCTGAACGCTCTCGATCCGAACGCTCCGCAGCTTCTGGACCAGCAGCTCCAAGTGGTGAGCCAGGAAACCTTCGCCAGCCAGATCGCCACACCGGCGAACCTGCCGACCAGTTCGACGCTGAAAGGCGAAGTCACCCTGACCGAGGAACTTGGGCGCCTGACCACTGGCTGGCTGTTGAACCGCGTTTCCCCGTCCGGCAACGAGTTCGTCAGCAAGCTCGACGGTTTCGCCGTGCTGGGCGCCGACCGGGCCCCGGTCGCGATCGGCGGCAATCTCAGCCAAGCCGCGCTGGAAGCCATGCTAGCCCAAGGCGACGCCAAAGCCGCGCTGGCGCAAGCCATCTCGCAGGATGCGATCGTGACCACCGCGCTGCCGGGCGACAAGGAGCTTCGCCTCGCTTTGGTTCCAGCGATGCAGGACGGCAAGCTCGCCCGCGTCTATGCCTTCGCCGTCGACCAATCTGCCGCCGCCTCCCTGACCAATATCGCGCTGACCGTGGTCACCCTGACCACGAGCCTGCTGATCGTCATGGGCTTCTCGGTGCCCGCGGCGATCGCATCAAGGCGCATCCGCGAGCGCTGGCTGGCCGAGGATCAGATCCGCTATCTCGCCATGCATGACAGCTTGACCAATCTTCCCAACCGTCTGCAGTTTCACCAGCATCTCGATCGCGCGGTGGCGCGGTCCAAGCGTCATGGGCATCTGATGGCCGTGTTCGCGCTTGACCTCGACCGCTTCAAGGACGTGAACGACACGCTCGGCCACGCCACCGGCGATGCGCTGCTGGCCGAGGTCTCGGCCCGGCTCAGGGAAAGCGTGCGCGAATCCGATCTTGTCGGGCGCCTGGGTGGCGACGAGTTCGCCATCGTCGCGGAAGATCTGGATGCACCCGAGGATGCCATGCGTCTCGCCCGCCGGGTCTGCACGGCTCTCGGCGAGCCCTATCACGTCAATGGCCACGAAGTGACCAGCTCGGCCAGCGTGGGAATCGCCATCGGCCCGCTCGACCGCGAGGCGGCCGACACGTTGCTCAAGAACGCCGACCTCGCCCTCTATCGGGCCAAGGAGGACGGCCGCAACACCTTCCGCTTCTTCGAGCCGGCCATGGACGCAGCGCTCCAGAAGCGGCACCGGCTGGAGAACGATCTCCGCAATGCGATGCGCAAGAACCAGCTCTATCTGGACTACCAGCCTCAATTCGACCTGGTGAACGGGAGGCTCAGCGGCTACGAGGCCTTGGTCCGCTGGTGGCACCCGAGCGAAGGCGAGATTTCGCCGGCCACCTTCCTGCCGATCGCCGAGGAAACCGGGTTGATCGTGCCGCTCGGCGAATGGATCCTGAAGACCGCATGCGCCTATGCCACCACCTGGCCGGCCGATACCAGGCTCGCCGTCAATCTCTCGCCCGCCCAGTTCAAGACCCAGGACGTATACGGATTGGTGCGCCGGGTGCTGAGCGAAACCGGCTTTGAGCCTGAGCGGCTGGAGCTTGAGATCACCGAAGGCATCATCTTGCAAAATACCGAGGCTGTGCTCGAGACCCTGAACCGGCTCGATCAGCTCGGCGTGTCGATCGCCATGGACGATTTCGGCACCGGCTATTCCAGCCTCTCTTATCTCGCGCGGCTGCCAGTCAAAAAGATCAAGATCGACCGTTCCTTCATCGACACGCTCGGCACCAGCGAGCAGACCTCGGCCATCGTGTCGAGCATCGTCGGTCTCGGCCAGTCTCTGCATGTGACCATCACCGCGGAAGGTGTCGAGACCGAAAGCCAGGCCGCCATCCTGCGCAAATGGGGCTGCGACCAGGTTCAAGGTTTCTATTACGGCCGGCCCGAGACCGAGGTACCGGAGTCCGAGGGCGCCATCGCCAAGCAGCCGCAGGTCGCCTGACCCTGTGTGGCGGTTGGGCGCGCGCTCCCGAGGCCAGACTTTTCTTGCTCCTGTGGCGGAAACGACATCGCTCCAAGACGACGACAAGCGGGGGCTTGTGAGCGAGGTGGCTTGCGGCATAGAAGTCGCCCGGGAAGAGATTTGACGGTGCGTCCTAGCAGAGCTTCGGCGCCCTTCGCATGGCTCGGTGGCCGCAATGAGTGACATGAGAATTGCCGTGCTGGGAGCTGCCGGGCGCATGGGCAAGGCGCTGACCCGCGTTCTGGTGGAGACGCCCGGCTGCGTGGTCGCCGGCGGCATCGAAGCCAAGGGCTCGCCCGCGCTCGGCCGCGATATCGGCGAGGTGGCGGGACTTGAGCCGCTCGGCGTTGCCATCACCGACGATCCGCTGCCCCTATTTGCCCAGGCCGATGGCGTGCTCGACTTCACCACCCCTGCCGCGACGGTCGAATTCGCCACGCTGTCGGCTCAAAGCCGCATCGTCCACGTCATCGGCTCGACCGGCTTCACCGACGCCGACGAGGCCAAGCTCGAGGCCGCGGCGCGCCACGCGACCATTGTCAAGGCCGGCAATATGAGCATGGGCGTCAATCTGCTTGCTGTCCTTACCGCCCAGGTCGCGCGCGCGCTCGGTTCCGAATTCGACATCGAGATCCTCGAACTGCACCACCGGCACAAGCGCGATGCGCCCTCCGGCACGTCTTTGATGCTCGGCCGGGCGGCTGCCGAAGCGCGCCAAGTCTCGTTGACCGAGCGCGGCGTGCGGAGCCGGGACGGCGATACCGGCCCGCGCCGCGAGGGCGATATCGGCTTTGCCGCGCTGCGTGGCGGCGATGTGGTGGGCGAGCACCGGGTGATCTTCGCCGGCCCCGGCGAGCGCATCGAGCTTGCGCATATCGCCACCGATCGCGGTATTTTCGCGCGCGGCGCGGTCAAGGCGGCGCTCTGGGCGCGCGGCCGCGACCCGGGCCTCTATTCCATGCGGGACGTGCTCGGCCTATGAGCGACAAAGCGGCGCGCCGCTTGCCCCTGCTCCTGTTGCATCTGGAAAAGTGCCGTGGAGTCGCCTAAAAGGCGGGATCCTTGCGCCGGAAATGGGCCCAAAACGGAGGCCATGGGTGACACCGAGCTTAACGTTTTTCCGTTATCCCTCCAGGCGAGATCAAGGAGCGGCCTCGGGCTGAGCGGCGCGACCGGCATGACCCCAACCCCTGACAGCGAACCCGCCCCGCTCGGGAAAAGCGTTCTCGTTCTCGTCCGCCATGGCGAGAGCGAGTGGAACCGGGCCAACCGCTTCACCGGCTGGAAGGATGTCGGGCTGACCGAGGAAGGCATGGCCGAAGCGCACCGCGCCGGCGCCATGCTGAAAGAGACCGGTCAGCGCTTCGACTGCGCCTTCACCTCCACCTTGAAGCGCGCGCACAACACTCTCGACATCATTCTCGACGAGCTTGGCCAGGGCAAGCTGCCCACCGTCAAAGCCGCGGCGCTCAACGAGCGCGACTATGGCGAGCTGGTCGGCATCAACAAGGAGGAGGCGCGCAAGCGCTGGGGCGCCGAGCAGGTGCATATCTGGCAGCGTTCCTACGACATCGCCCCTCCCGGCGGCGAGTCGCTGAAAGACACTGCCGCCAGGGTCGTGCCCTTTTTCGAGAAGTGGATCGTGCCCGAACTGCAGAAGGGCAAGAGCGTGATCCTGGTCGCCCACGGCAACTCGCTCCGCTCGCTGATCATGGAGCTCGATCAGTTGGACCCCGACGAGGTGATGCAGGTCGAGATTAGGACGGCGTCGCCGATGATCTATCGGCTCAACGCCGACGGCACCGTCGCCGAAAAGCGCGATCTTGCCGCTTAGCAAGCT
Source organism: Methyloceanibacter sp. (assembly GCA_035630595.1). Taxonomy (GTDB): domain Bacteria; phylum Pseudomonadota; class Alphaproteobacteria; order Rhizobiales; family Methyloligellaceae; genus Methyloceanibacter. The sequence continues at coordinate 22,310 of DASQKJ010000107.1, read as the reverse complement.
CCGTGGCCCTGGCGCCACAGCGGCAAAACTTCTCTGCCTCCCCAGGAACCATCCATAGCCGGACTCGATTTATCCTTTCGAGATCGAGCAAGAGCCATTGGGTAAGGTTGCATGGATATGACCAGCCATTCGCCGGCGCGGGATCGCGCATTAATCGTGGAAGATGAATACCTTATCGCCCACGATCTTGAAGCTGCCATGCATGAGCTTGGCTTCGCGCATTGCGACGTCGCGCCCAATGCCAGGCAGGCGCACTCGCTTTCCATGCATGCGCGACCCGATGTCGTCGTGGTTGACGTTTGTCTCGAAGGCGGCCGCGAAGGCATCGAGGTCGCGCGGTGGCTGCGGGAGATCTTCGACGTCCCGGTGGTCTTCGTCAGCTCCTACAATGATGACGATACGGTCGAGCGCATCCGCGCGGCCGTTCCGGGCGCGCCGCTGCTGGCGAAGCCGGTCTATACCGAGCGGCTTGGCGACGCGATTGCAGAGGCGCGGCGCGCTGCCTGATTGATCCGTGAAGGCTAACCGGGACTGCGTGCCGCGGCGAGTGCCGAGTCGAGCGCCGAGGCGAAATCCTTGCGCTCGTCGTCGGTGAGGAAGCCCGCGAACACGAGCCGGCTGCCATGCGAGGCGATCGACAACTCGCTCGATCGCCCCAGCCTCGGTTGCAGCGAAAGCCTCACCCAGTACGGATTGAATCTCCAGCTTTGCGATTTGCCCGAAGGCGCCACGCGCGTGACGGTCAACTTTTCATTGGTGAGATCGACCGTCTCATAGAGGCGCAGCGCCCGGAAATTTAGTTTGAAGGCGAGATAGATGAGGGCCACGTCGAGCCCCATGAAGCCCAGCACCGGCCAAGCGCCGAGCATGAAGAAGAACAGCCCGGTGCCGAAGCTGACCACGCAGACCGCCACCATCAGCACCGTGAACCCCTTCGGTCCGAGCGAGCGGTGCGGCGTGAGCACGGCGCTGAAACGCGAAGCTTCAAGCTGGCGCGAAGGGTCTTGTGAAGCGCTATTGGCGTCTGTCATAGCAAGCAAGAGCTAGTCCCCTGAGGCGTGTCAGGCAAGGCCCGTGGTTCGATCCAAAGCCGTCAGAGAAGCCCAGCGCCGGAGCAAAAAAGCGCCCGGATCGCGGCTGACCGAGGCCGAGATCGACGAGATCTTCCGCCGCTTCCAGGAGTTCGGCCCGCATCCCAAGACCGAGCTCGAATATCGCGACCCCTTCACCTTGCTCGTCGCCGTCATCCTGTCTGCCCAGGCGACCGATGCGTCGGTCAATCGCGCCACCCCGGACTTGTTCCGCATCGCCGATACGCCGGAGAAACTCGCGCAGCTTGGCCAACAGGGGCTCGAGGCCAAGATCAAGACCATCGGGCTTTATCGCAACAAGGCGAAGAACCTGATCGCCATGGCGCAGAAGCTCGTCACTGAACATAACGGCAAGGTCCCGGAGACCCGCGAGCTGTTGATGAGCTTGCCCGGCGTCGGCCGCAAGACCGCCAATGTCGTGCTCAACACCGCCTTCGGCCAGAACACGATCGGCATCGACACCCACGCTTTCAGGGTGGCGAACCGGACGGGCTTGGCGCCCGGCAAGACGCCGCTGGAGGTCGAGCTCAAGCTGAACCGCATTGTGCCTGAGCGCTACAAGCACAACGCTCATCACTGGCTGATCCTGCACGGGCGCTATATATGCAAGGCTCGCAAGCCCGAATGCTGGCGCTGCATCATCGCCGACATCTGCCTCTACCAGCCCAAGACGCCCGCTCCTGCGTGAAGAAAGGCGGCTAAGACGCGCGCGCAGGCGCAAGCGCCAGCCCAGCGCGGCGGGCGAGGCCCTTATAGATGCGCATCATGAAGGCGGTGGCGAAGATCGGCGTCACCAGGTTGAGGATCGGCACCGAGGCTAGCCCGGCGATGACGATTCCGCACAGAAGGACTTTCAGACGATTTGCCTTGCGCAGCCGCCGCGCGCCGGCGACCGGGATGTGGCGCATGGCGGCAAGCTCGAAATATTCGCGCCCCAGCAGATAACCGTTGCCGAGATAGAAGGCGATCAAATTGACGCCCGGCACCAGCAGCAGGAACAGCGCGACAAGGTTCACCACGAGCACGACGATGAAGAATCGCCCGGCAAGAAGGATCGACTGCAATGCCGGCAGCTCGCGACCCGGCGGATCGGCGGGGAAGCGCTCGCGCTCCACCACCGTCGCGATCTCGTCGAGATAGAGCCCGGCGATCAGCGACGTCACGGGTGGAATCAAAAAGATCGAGCCGATCACGAGGCCGAGTCCGCCGAGCCATTGGATCGTGGTCTCGATCCAGCCGGGCAGCGTCGCGAAATAACCGAAGCCCCAAACGATGACGGCGATCAGCAGGGCCATCAGCGCGATCGTGAAGCCCACGCATTTGAGCAGCACGGCCCGGAATGGCGGCGTGAACAGCTCCTGGAAGGCTTGACCTGCGGCGGCGAGCATGACGTGTTCCCTTCTGGCCCGCGGAATATAGTGGGGCAATTCGCAGACGCCAGGGGAACGGCAGGGAATGGCTGATAAGCGCTACGACGTGGTCGGCATCGGCAATGCCATCGTCGATATCATCGCCCGCTGCGACGAGGGCTTCATCACCAAGCACGATCTCGCCAAGGGGTCGATGCGCCTGATCGATGCCGACGAAGCGAACCGGCTCTACGCCGCGATGGGCCCGGCAGTTGAGCGCTCCGGCGGCTCGGTCGCCAATGCCATCTCCGGCCTCGCCTCGTTCGGCGCCAAATGCGGCTTCATCGGCCGGGTCGCCGCCGATCAGTTCGGCGGCATCTTCCGGCACGACATCCGCTCGCTCGGCGTGGCCTATGACACCTCGCCGGCGGTGGACGGGGCGCCGACCGCGCGCTGCCTGATCCTGGTGACTCCGGACGGCGAGCGCACCATGAATACTTTTCTCGGCGCGAGCGTCGATTTCCGGCCGGAGGACCTCGACCTCGGGCTGATCGAGGCCGCCAAGATCGTCTATCTCGAAGGCTATCTGTTCGACCGCGACGCGGCCAAATCCGCCTTCAGGGAGGCCGCGCGCGCAGCCAAGCATGCCGGCGCCAAGGTGGCTCTCACCCTGTCCGACGCCTTCTGCGTCGACCGCCACCGCGACGATTTCCGGGCGCTGGTGCGGGATGGCGCCGACATCGTGTTCGCCAATGAGATGGAGATCAGCAGCCTCTACCGGGTGAACAGCTTCCAGGAGGCGGCCGACGCGGCATTGCAGGATTGCGAGATGGCCGTGCTCACCCGCTCCGAAGCCGGCTCGGTGATCGTGGCGCAAGGCGAAACCATTGAGATCGAAGCCGATCCGGCGCGGGTGGTCGACCTGACCGGCGCCGGCGACCTTTATTCAGCGGGCTTCCTCTATGGGCTGACCCAGGGGGCGCCGCTGGCAGCCTGCGGGCGCTTGGGGAGCCTCGCCGCCGCCGAAGCGATCTCGCATATCGGCGCCAGGCCGGAAGTCTCCTTGCGCAAGCTGGCCAAGCAAAATGGCCTGATCCCGGACTAGGCGGTCTGTGTCTTTTCCGCCACGCAAGTCCAAAATCGTCTTGCGGGACTTGGAGATAACCCCTCGGGAAGGCCGTTCGCTGGTATCTTGGCGGAACATGGATGCGGGGGGTTTGATGCGTCATTCGATTCGCATGTTGGCGGCGGCGGCCTTGGGCGCGGCGGTTTTCGCACCGGCTGCGCAAGCCCAGGACATGACGACTGCGACCTTCAACGGCACCACCGTCTGGGTCGGCGGCGGCGTCCAGTTCCTGTCCCTCCCCGACATCAAGTTCACTCAGCAGGGCAGCCGGCGGCAGAAGAACAGCGAGAGCGATTGGCTCGATTTCGGCGGAGCTGCTGGCGGCGGCATCGAGACGGCGCTCGGCATGTGGGGCAGCTCTCGCGTGACCGGCGGCATCAAAGGCTTTTTCGCCAATGTGGAGACCGACGACCGCAAGAGATGCAGTGGTAATTGCACCGTCATCGATCCCGCCACCGGGCTAGACTTCGGCAGCTCGACCCTGTCGACGAAAACCGACCGCGAAGCCGACTATTGGGGCGGTCAAGTTGAGCTGAAGTTCGGCCGTGCCGAGCCGGTTCACACCAAACCCGATGTCTATCGCAACGACTACTTCATCATCGGCGCGGACGTGCGCGGCATCGATCAGGACAACAAGCTGCGCAGCTCCGTGGGCACCAATTTCACTTACACGGAGACTCTCGATACGACCTATGCTGGCGGCTATGTCGGCATCGGCGGCGAGTATAGCTTCGGCTTCATCCCGTTCTTGGGCTCTGCCGTGAAGGGCGTCGGTGGGATCTACGATCGGCTCGGTCTGCGGACTTTTATCAATCTCCGCGCTGGCCTCTACAACGCCGAGACCGATTATGACGGTAGGTTCTCCTCCCTGCCCGGGTCGTCCAGGATCGTCCAATCCACCGATGAGCTTGCCTTCATCGGCACCGTCTCGCTCGAGACGCGCAAGCAGATCGGCATGCGGACCAGCCTCTCGCTTTGGACCGATTACGAATACATCTCCTCGGTTCCCAAGATGCACTATGCCGACGGCTCTGGCAGCCTGACGCGGATCGACGATGAGGGAATTTTTGCCAGCCGCACCATGCTGCGGCTGAATATCGGGTTCGGCTCAGCCCAGCTCTACGAAGAGTCGATGAAATAGGCCTTGCGGATTAGAGCTTCCTGAGCGCCACTGTTTCCACCGCGTGGTCGGCGCCTTTGCGCAGGATGAGATCGGCGCGCTGCCGCGTCGGCAGGATGTTCTCTCTCAGATTGATGAGATTGATCGAGCGCCAGATCTCCAGCCCCGTCGCCACGGCCTCCGCTTCGGACAGCGCCGCATAACGGTGGAAGTAAGAGGCAGGATCGCGGAACGCGGTCTGTCGGAGCCGCAAGAAGCGCTCCACATACCAGCTCTCCACCAGATCCTCCGCGGCATCGATATAGATCGAGAAATCGAAGAAGTCGGACACGTACGGAATGGCCTCGCCGTCCTTCGGCAGCTTGGCCGGCTGCAGCACGTTGAGGCCCTCGACGATGACGATATCCGCCTGGTCGACGATCAGCTTCTGGTCCGGGAGCACGTCGTAGACGAGGTGTGAGTAGACGGGCCCCTCGACCGGACTGTTGCCGGACTTGACCTCCGCCAGGAAGGTCAGGAGCTTGGTCAGGTCGTAGCTCTCGGGAAAGCCTTTGCGGTTCATCATCCCGCGCTCTTCCAGCACCGCGTTGGCGAACAGGAACCCGTCGGTCGGCACCAGCTCCACCCTCCGGTGGCTCGGCCAGCGCGCCAGCAGGGCTCTCAGCACGCGCGCCGTCGTGCTCTTGCCGGCCGCGACGCTCCCCGCCAAGCCAATGACGAAGGGCATCTTGCCAGTGCCCTTGTGCAGGAAGCCTTCGGTTGCCCCGTGCAGCCGCTGCGCGGCCTCGACATAGAAATTGAGCAAGCGGCTGAGCGGCAGGTATATCTCCACCACCTCTTCGGTGGAGATCTTCTCGGTCAGGCCGCTCAGATTTTCGAGCTCGGCCTCGCTGAGCGACATCGGCGTGTCGGCCCGAAGCCCCGCCCATTCCTCGCGCCCATAAAGAGCGTAGGGCGACAATCCGACCTTGGTACGCTGGTTCATGGGGAAAAGCTCACCCGTCAGCGCGAAGCGGTCTTCTGCCTCTTTTCGCCGACCGCCGTCAACGCCATGCGCCGCTCGAGCTCGTCGAACACTTCGTCGAGGTCGACTTCGCGGGACTCCAGCACCACCAGCAGGTGGTAGAGCAGGTCGGCCGTCTCGCCGACCAACGCCTTCTTGTCCTGGGCCAGCGCGGCGATGGCCACCTCGACGGCCTCTTCCCCGAGCTTCTTGGCGGGCTTGATCGGCCCCTCGTCCAATAGCCTCCGCGTATGCGAATCTTCGGGTCGCGCGTGCCTTCGCGATTTGATGATGGCGGCGAGCCGGCTTAAGACATCTTTGCTCATGCTCTGGCTCATACACCCCCCGGCACGGCGAGGGAATAGGCGCGCCGCAGAAATCCCTACTAAAAGAGCCCCATTTGCCCGTTTGCCGGGCAACCCTCGCCTTTATGCGTCGAGCCGCATGGGTAAGCCCGCCGCTGCCATGAAGCGCTTGGCCTCGCCGATTGAATGCTCGCCGTAATGGAAGATCGAGGCGGCTAACACCGCGGAGGCATGGCCCTCACGCACGCCTTCGACCAGATGGTCGAGCGTACCTACCCCTCCGCTGGCGATTACCGGCACCGGCACCGCGTCGGCGATGGCGCGGGTCAGCTGGAGGTCGAAGCCCTTGCGCGTGCCGTCCCGGTCCATCGAGGTGAGCAGAATCTCCCCCGCGCCGAGTTCCACCACTTCGCGTGCGTAGTCGACCGCTTCGATGCCGGTCGCCTCGCGCCCGCCATGGGTGAAGATTTCGAAGCGCGGACCGCGCGCCTTGCCTGCGGCGACGCGCTTGGCGTCGATCGCCACGACGATGCATTGCGCGCCGAATTTCTCGCTCGCCGCGCGCACCAAGCCGCGATCCTTTACCGCCGCCGTGTTGATGGAGACCTTGTCGGCGCCGGCTTCGAGCAGCGCGCGCACGTCCTCGACGCTGCGGACGCCGCCGCCTACCGTCAGAGGCATGAAGCAACGCTCCGCGGTGCGCGCGACCACGTCGAGAATCGTGTCGCGCTTCTCGTGGCTCGCAGTAACGTCGAGGAAGCACAGCTCGTCGGCGCCCGCCTGGTTATAGGCGGCGGCCGCCTCGACCGGATCGCCAGCATCGCGCAAATCGACGAAGTTGACGCCTTTGACGACGCGGCCCTCTTTGACATCTAGGCAGGGAATGACGCGGATCTTCAGCATGGCTCTGCTTTAGCGCGACTCGGCGGAGCGTCGCGCCCGGCTGACGATGAAGACGATGATGGCCGCCGCCTGCCAGACGGCGAACAGCACCGCGCCGACCGGAAGCGACAGATAGGAATACCAGATCGAAAAGCCGAGATCGTAAAAGGTTTGCCCATAGTCCTTGCCGCCGATCGCGCAGGGGATGACCCGGTTGAGATCGACCTGGCAGCCTAAGCCCTCCGCGAGCAGCTGACTGATCACCGCGATCAGCGCCGGCCCGAAGGCGACGAGCAGGGTCAGAATGAGCAGGACGATAAAGACGGTGCGGGCACGCATACGAGGTTAGCCTTTAACCTTTTGCGTGGCGCGGCGGTCCGCAAGCAGCGCCAGCGCCGCGCGCGGGTCGAGCCGTCCATCATAGAGCGCGCGGCCGGCGATGGCGCCTTCAAGCATGGCATAGCGCGGCTCGAGCAGACGCTTCACGTCCTCGATTCCCGCAAGGCCGCCGCTCGCGATCACCGGAATGGCAACCGTTTGGGCAAGTTCGGCCGTGGCGTCGAGATTGAGCCCCTCCAGCACGCCGTCGCGGGCAATGTCGGTATGGATGATTGCCGCCACACCCGCATCCTCGAATCTGCGGGCAAGATCGAGTGCGGTCATCTCGCTGGTTTCGGCCCAGCCTTCGATCGCCACCTTGCCGTCGCGCGCGTCGATGCCGACGGCGATGCAGCCGGGAAAGTCGCGCGCCGCCTCGCGCACCAAATCCGGGTTGCACACCGCCGCAGTGCCGAGGATCACTCGGTCGACGCCCTTGTCGAGCCAGGTCACGATCGTGTCGAGGTCGCGGATGCCGCCGCCGAGCTGGATGGAGATATGCACCGCATCGAAGATCGCCTCAACCGCCTGCTCGTTCACCGGCTTACCTTCAAATGCGCCGTTGAGATCGACCACGTGCAGCCAGTCGAAACCGGCCTCCTCGAATTCGCGCGCCTGCGCCGCGGGGTCGGTGTTGAACACCGTGGCCTCCGCCATCTCGCCCTGGCGCAGCCGCACGCATTGCCCGTCTTTGAGGTCTATCGCCGGGAACAGGATCATGGTTTCCATTTGAGGAAGTTGGCGATCAGCGCCAGGCCGAGCTTCTGGCTCTTCTCGGGGTGGAACTGGCTGCCCACCATATTGTCCTTGGCGACGAAGGCGGTGATCGGGCCGCCATAGTCGGTGGTGGCGACCAGCGTCTCCGCCCCGGCAGGGACCAGATGATAGGAATGCACGAAATAAGCGTTGAGCCCGCTCTCGCCGGTGGGGATGCCTTCGAGCAGGGCGTGCTTCCGCGCAAGATCGAGCGTGTTCCAGCCCATATGCGGAATCTTGAGCGTGGCGTCGCTCGGCGCGATTGCACGGACCTCGCCTTCGATCCAGCCGAGCCCCGGCGTGAGCCCGTGTTCCAGCCCGCGCTCGGCCATCAATTGCAGCCCGACGCAAATGCCGAGGAAAGGCTTGCCGCGCTGGCGCACCGACTCTTCGAGCGCTTCGATCATGCCGGGAATGCCGACCAGCCCGTTGCGGCAATCGGCGAACGCGCCGACGCCGGGCAGAACAATCCGCTCCGCCGCTAGCACCTCATCGGCATCGGCCGTGACCTTGACGGTAAGCGGCGAGCCGCCCTCCCGCGCCGCGCGTTCGAACGCCTTGGCGGCGGAGTGGAGGTTCCCCGAACCGTAATCGATGATGGCGACATGCATCTCGCGTCACGCCCGCGGGAAGAGCCCGATGACCTCTTCGCCCTCTCCACGCGAGGGCGTCGTCTGCGGCGGCGCGGCGCGGCTGGGCTCCGATGCTCGTTCAGCTGCTTTCGCGGTTTTCGCGTGTTGCTGCGGCAACCAAACCTGGAAGAACGAGCGCTCTGCCTCGGTGCGGCCGTGGCCACCCGCCACGCCGGCAAGCCGGTAGCCACGCCGCTGCAGCGACAGCGTGCGAAGATCGCTCGCCTCGAACGCGAACAGCACGCCGATGCCGAGGCTGAGCCAGGTGGCGAGCGCCTGGCCTTGCGGCTCGCCACCGAACGCCCATTGCAGGGCGGCATAGACGGCGAGGAGAAGAACGAACTCGACCCACATGCGGTAATAGATCAGCCACAGCAGCGGGACGAAGAACGCCGGCCAGGAGAACCCCTCCTTCACGAAGGCGAGCCGGTCGGCACGCTCGATCAGGTCGTGCGCGACGTTTGGCGGCTCATAGACGGAATAGACGGCCACGGCGACTCACGCTGCATTTAGCAGCCTCTAAAGCTGACCCTTGGTCGAGGGCACGCGCCCTTGCTGCCGCTGATCCAGGCTGATCGCCTGACGCAGCGCCCAGGCGAGCGCCTTATAGCAGGTCTCGGCGATGTGGTGGCTATTCTCGCCGTAGAGCGTTTCGACATGCAAGGTCAGCCCGGCATGCTGGGCGAAGGCCTGGAACCACTCGCGGAACAGCTCGGTGTCCATCTCCCCGATCTTGGAGCGGGTGAAGTCGACCTTCCACACCAGGAAGGGCCGCCCCGACACGTCGAGCGCGACGCGGGTCAAGGTCTCGTCCATCGGCAGATAGGCAAAGCCGTAGCGCGCGATGCCGCTCTTGTCGCCCAAAGCCTTGGCTACCGCCTGGCCGAGCACGATGCCGGAATCCTCGCATGTGTGATGCTGATCGATATGCAGATCGCCCTCGGCCTTCAGGGTAATGTCGATCAGCGAATGCCTGGCGAGCTGCTCGAGCATGTGGTCGAGGAAGCCCACCCCGGTCGCGATGTCGTAGGCGCCGGTACCGTCGAGATCGACGGAGGCCGAGATCGCGGTCTCCTTGGTGCGGCGGTCGATCGTCGCCCGGCGGGCTTCGACGGATTTTGCGTGTTTCTGCATCGGAAGAGCCTACAGCAAGCCTCTTACCAATTCGCTGCCACGGTTGCGAGTCTTCCTGGATCGCCGGGTCAAGCCCGGCGATGACTTGTATAGGGACACAGCCGCGAAAACTTGACGAAAGCCGCCCTCACCCCGATATGGCTGACACCCATGAGTAACACTGCGTCTTCCCCCGAAACCTGGCACGGAACCACGATTCTGACCGTCCGCAAGGGCGGCAAGGTCGTCATCGCCGGCGACGGCCAGGTCACCCTCGGCCAGACCATCATCAAGGGCACGGCGAAGAAGGTCCGCCGCGTGGGCTCGGGCAACGTGATCGCCGGCTTCGCCGGGTCGACCGCCGACGCCTTCACCCTGTTCGAGCGGCTGGAGACCAAGCTCGAACGCTTCCCCGATCAGCTCAAGCGCGCCTGCGTCGAGCTTGCCAAGGACTGGCGCACCGACCGCTATCTGCGACGGCTGGAGGCGATGATGATCGTTGCCGATCCCGACGAGAGCCTGGTGCTGACCGGAACCGGCGACGTGCTCGAACCCGACGATGCGGTGATGGGGATCGGCTCCGGCGGCGCGTATGCGTTGGCCGCGGCGCGGGCGCTGCTCGACAGCGAGCTAGATGCCGAGGCGATCGCCCGCAAAGCCATGTCCATTGCCGCCAAGATTTGCGTCTACACCAATGACGAGATTGTCGTCGAAACCCTCGACGCGGTGAAATGAACGCCCTTAGACTATCATCCGTAATGGCCGGGCTTGTCCCGGCCATCCGCGTCTCTCTGTCTCGTCACGAAATTCGTGGATACCCGGCACAAGGCCTGGCATCTGTTGATGAGTAGGAACGCATGACCTCATTTTCCCCCCGCGAGATCGTCTCCGAGCTCGACCGCCACATCGTCGGCCAGCGCGACGCCAAACGCGCCGTCGCCATCGCGCTCCGCAATCGCTGGCGCCGACAGCAGCTCGAAGGCGACATGCGCGAGGAGGTGCTGCCCAAGAACATCCTAATGATCGGCCCGACCGGCGTCGGCAAGACGGAGATCTCCCGCCGCCTGGCCAAGCTCGCTGGCGCGCCCTTCATCAAGGTCGAAGCCACGAAATTCACCGAGGTCGGCTATGTCGGCCGCGACGTGGATCAGATCGTGCGCGACCTGCTGGAGGCCGGGATCGGGCTCGTGCGCGACGCCAAGCGCAAGGAGGTCGCCGCCAAGGCGCAGCTCAATGCCGAGGAGCGCGTGCTCGACGCTCTGGTCGGCGCGAGCGCCGCCCTCTCGACCCGCGAAGCCTTCCGCAAGCGACTGCGAACGAACGAGCTGGACGAGCGCGAGATCGAGATTCAGGTCGCCGACACGCCGAGCATGCCGTCCTTCGAGATTCCCGGCATGCCGGGGAGCCAAGTCGGCATGATCAATCTGTCGGAGATGCTGGGCAAGGCGCTTGGCAACCGGACCAAGCCGCGCAAGGTCACCGTGCGCGACTCGTTCGAAATTCTCATGAGCGAGGAGTCGGACAAGCTGATCGACAACGACATGATCGTGCAGGAGGCGATCCGCAACGTGGAGAATGACGGCATCGTCTTTCTCGACGAGATCGACAAGATTTGCGCGCGCTCCGAGCGGATCGGCGCCGATGTTTCACGCGAAGGCGTGCAGCGCGATCTCCTGCCGCTGATCGAGGGCACCACCGTCGGCACCAAATACGGGCCGGTGAAGACCGACCACATCCTGTTCATCGCCTCCGGCGCGTTCCACATCGCCAAGCCGTCGGACCTGCTGCCCGAGCTGCAGGGCCGGCTGCCGATCCGGGTCGAGCTTCGTCCGCTGACCGGCGAGGATTTCCGCCGCATCCTCACCGAACCCAAGGCCTGTCTTATCAAGCAATATGTGGCGCTGATGAAGACCGAAGGGCTCGAGCTCGAATTCACCCCCGACTCGATCGATGCCATCGCCGACATCGCCGTCGAGGTGAACACCAATGTCGAGAATATCGGCGCGCGCCGTCTGATGACGGTGATGGAGCGCATCCTCGACGACATCTCGTTCGACGCCGCCGACAAAGCCGGCGAGAAGATCGTCATCGACGGCGCCTTCGTGCGCCAGCATATCGGCGACCTCGCCAAGAACGCCGATTTGTCGAAATTTATTCTGTAGGCCTAAACGCCTTTTGGGCTGCATCTAAGTTATCCCGGTTGCAATCCACGGGCGTTCATCCTCGGACCGCGCGTGGATGTAACTCGACAATTGCTGAAGGGAGTCGGCATGGCCAGGGTGAAAGCTTCATTGGAATCGAACGCTCATCTGCAACAAGTGCTGGGGCCGGGAGCGGGCAACGTCTCTGTTCTCCGGGGCTTCATTGGTCCCTCCGAGCGGGACGGCTACATCCGGCTGTTCGCCTCGCTGGCGGATACCTCCACCAGCGTGATGTCTTTCATCGCCCCGGCGCATTTTACGTTCGTGAGCTCCCAGGCGGCCTCGGGGACGACGAGAAGATCGCGCTCATCGCCACGCTGGTCGAACACAAGCTCCTTCGTCTGGCGTAATCAGGGTTCGCCGGCCCTTTTGGACCGTCTAAGCCGCACATAGAGCGCGCCTTCGCCGCCGAGCCGGCGCGGCGCTTCCGAATAGCTGACCACTACAGGCGCCAGATCGGGCTGGGCAAGCCAATGCGGCACGGCTGAGCGCAGCACGCCGCGTTCCTCCGCCTCGTAGAAGCTCCGGCGCGTGTCGGCGGCGGCGCCCTTGCCGGTGATCACCAGCACATGCCGGTAGCCCTTGCCTTGCGCCGCTTTGAGGAAGCGCCGGAGCGCCGCATGCGCCTCCCGCTGCCGCATGCCATGCAGGTCGAGCTTCGCCTCGACATGGCCGCGCTCAAGCTTCCGCGCCGTCTGCCGGTCCAACGTCTCGCCGCGCACGGTCGGAGCAGGCTTTGCTGGCGTGTTCGGCGCCGGTTTAGGCGGCGGGGGAGCCTTCTTGGCGGCCGGCTTGGCCCGCTTCTTGGTCGGCTCGATCGGGGCAACCGCCCTGCCCTTCTTCAGCGGCCGCGCGCTCTTCGCCACGCGCGCCCATAGCTCAGCGTCGCTTTCAAGCTCGGCATCGGTGTGGCGCTTGCCCATGGCCGGCAGCATAGCGCAACCCGGATTAACGCTTGGGAAGCAAGATGTAGAAGCGCGCCGCCTCCTTGGTCGTGCCCGCAATGGCGCCGGCCGCCTCGCCAGTGCCGAAGAAGATATCCCCCCGCTGGGGTCCTTTGATCGCCGAGCCGACATCTTGCGCAATCATTAGCCTGCGAAAGGGCGACCCTCCGACCGCAAGGTCCGCTGCCGCGACGAAAACCGGCGTTCCAAGGGCATGATAGGAAGCATCCACCGCGAGGCTGCGCCCTGGCGTCAGCGGCACGCCTTGAGCGCCGACCGGACCCGCCCCGGCTTCGGCCTCCGGCAATTCGCGGAAGAAGATATAAGACTTGTTCTCATGCATCAGCGCTCGGCCGCGTGCCGGATCGGCCCGCAGCCAGCCCTTTAAGCCTTCCATCGTCAGCCCGCCCGGAGGCTTTTCGCCGCGTTCCTTCAGCAGCCTTCCGATCGAAGTATAGGAGTGGCCGTTCTTCGCCGCATAACCGATCCGCACCCACGATCCGTCGGTCAGACGCACGCGGCCGGAGCCTTGGATTTGCAGGAAGAAGAGTTCGACCGGGTCGTCCAGATAGAGGAGCTCCAGTCCCCTGCCGCCGAGCGCGCCTTTTTCGATCTCGGCGCGCGTGTAGTACGGCACAAGCTCCTCGCCGCTACGGCGCATCACGCTAAGGCCGCCATTATAGAAAGCACGCAGAACATCCGGTGTCACCTGGACCAGATCGTGCGGCCGCCCATAGACAGGAACGCGGAACTTGCCGCTTCGCTCACGCGAGCCGCTCACCTCGGGCTCGTAATAGCCGGTGACCATTCCGGGGGGCACGCCTTCGACCCGGTGCGGGACATAGTGAGTCTCGAAGAAGCGCCGCGCTGCGTCACGGCCGACCTTCTCGCCAAGGGCCAAGGCCTCCTCGCAAGCCGGGTTGCCGGCCGATCGCTTGCGGCAAGACTTCAGCAAGGCGGGAAAAGCGGCTTGATGATCGTCCGCTGCCCAGCCCTCGATCTCGGCGAAGCTGACAGGCTTAAGGCTGATCCCAGTATCCACCCGACCATTCCAAAGAAGGAACGCAATCGTGACGAGGATCGCCGCAAGCGGCAACAACCACTTTGTCAGATTCGAGCTAATTGGCGGCTTCGGTGGCGACCAGCTTCCAGTTCGGATTCCGTGCGGCGACCTCGCGCGCGAAGGTCCAGATATCGGTGACCTCGCGCACCTTCTTGGGATCGCCCTCGACCACCTCGCCTTCGGCGTCGCGCGTCACCGAGATCAGCTCGCTCACGAACTTCACCGTAACATAGGCGGTGCGGTTCTTGATCTCGGTCTCGATGATGTCGGCCTTGTCGATGCCGACCAGGCTCGACTCGACCTTCTCGCCGCGCGTCTCGCGCTCGCGGATCGCGCGCTGGAAACCTTCGAACACATCCGAGCCCAACAGCTGGCTGAGCTCCTCCTCGTCGCCTTGGGCAAAGGCCATGACGATCATCTCGTAGGCCGCCTTGGCGCCATCGAGGAACTGGCCGGGGTCGAAGCTAGGATCGGCGCGCATCAACGCGGTCAGCGACTGGCCGAGCGGGCTGTCCTTGGGGGCGTGCCGTCCGAGCCGCGCCTCGATGTCCTCGGTGGAGGGGCCGGAAGCCGCGACCGGCGCACGACCTGCACGGCCGCGCGGTAGGGCAACTACCGGCTCGTTGGTATCGGGCCGCTTGGTGTCCGACGCCGCATAAGGATCGTAGGGCGGCCGCTCGTTGCCCGTGCGCCGTCCCAGCACATTGCGCAGCCGAATGAATATGACGACCGCGAGGACTAGGAAGAGCAGCGTATAGATGTCGAAAGCTTCACTCATGCTTCGCCAGACCCGCGTTCAGGGATGTGCCCGCGATAATGCGGAACCCTCTAGGTGGGATATTGGTGCGCGCCTAGAGATTTGCCAGCGGGAGCCTTACGTCTCGGGGCAGAAATTCCCACTGCCCGCACCCTAAACTTAAGGCATTCGGCGCCCGCAAGCCAACCATAAACGCCTTTGCACTTAATTCGTTGTTGCCGCAAGGACCAAAAAAGTGGGTCGCAAACAGCGCTAGGCGCACAGGCATGCGCCGAATGCCGGGCGCTTGCGCGATTTGCGGTCCTCGCCACTCCCGTGCTAGCCAGCACGCCGGAGGGTGAAGGCGATGGCGAAGAAGAAGACCGAAGGCGGAGAATCTAAAAAGACCAATGGCGACGGTCCACCCCAGGGCCAGTCGGACCCGACCAGCGCCAAGCCGGCATCGCTGGCGGAACTCTCGGTGCTCGGCCAATATGTCAAGGACCTGTCATTCGAGAGCCCGAACGCACCCAAATCGCTGCAAGGTCCGGGCGACAATCCGCAGCTCAAAGTTGGCGTCAATGTGAAGGCCGTTCCGGTCGGGGACGATACCTATGAGGTGGCGCTCCATCTGGAGGTGCACGCCCGCAGCGATCCCGGCGTGATCTACAATGTCGAGCTGGTCTATGCCGCGCTGTTCCGCCTGCGCGGGCTTCCCCAGAACATGCTGCAGCCCGTTCTGTTCGTCGATTGCCCGACGATCCTGTTCCCGTTCCTGCGCCGGGTGCTGGCCGACATGGTGCGCGACGGGGGCTTTCCGCCCCTGCTGCTCGATCCGATCGATTTCGGCAGGCTCTACGCCCAGAATCTCAGCCAGTCCCAGAGCACCGCAAAGAACTAGTAGCGCAGCCAGAGCGCGTCGGCGCCGAGCGTGGCGACGAGGGCGCGATGCGCTTCGATCTCGGCCGCGGTGAGGCGTGCGGCGAGCGGCCTTTGCCGCGGTCTGATGACATGCTGACTGGCGCCAAGCAGCGCCGCCTGGGCTCCGTTCGCCGCGAATTCGAGCCGCGCCTGATGCCCGCCCACCAGCTCGACATAGACCAAGGCGAGCAGCCGGCAATCGAGCAGCGCGCTGTGCTTCTCGCGTTCGGACAGATCGACGCCGTAGCGCCGGCAGAGCGCGTCCAGGCTGCACGGCGCGCCGGGGTGCCGCCGCCTGGCCAGCGCCAAGGTGTCGGTCACGAGGTCCCAGCGCAGCAGCGGCCGCGCGACCCGATCGAGTTCCGCGTTCAGGAAACCGAAATCGAAGGCGGCGTTGTGCATCACCAGCATCGCGCCCTCGATGAAGCCGAGCCAGTCGTCGGCGAGCTCGCCAAAGCGCGGCTTGTCGCGCAGAAACTCGGTCGACAACCCATGAACCTCGAAGGCCCTGTCGGGCACCTCGCGTTCCGGGTTCAGATGGCAATGCCAGGTCCGCCCGGTGGGGATGCGGTTGACCAGCTCGATGCAGCCGATCTCGACCACTCGGTCGCCCTCGAACGGGTCGAGTCCCGTCGTCTCGGTATCGAGCACGATCTCGCGCAACGTCGTTCCTCGCTGTTTCACAAGCGGCTCGTCGTGCCCGGCCTTGAGCCGGGCATCCAGAGACAACAAGCTCGAGCTCCCTGGATTGCTGGGTCAAGCCCGGCAATGACGTGTTGTTTTACTCGCGGCGCAATCGCTTCATCGCGCGCCCTTCGCGATCCTGCAGCGATTCGATCAGTTTATCGATCTCCTCGTGCATGTCTTGCAGCACGGCACCGCTCTCCACAACGTAGTCCGCGCGGCCGCGCCGCTCCACATCGGACAGCTGCCGCGCAAGCAGATGTTCGAGCTTGTCCACCGTCATGCCAGGCCGCGCCAGCACGCGGCGCCTTTGCACCGCTTCCGGCGCGCTTAACACGACCGTGACATCAACTCTTGCGTCGGCTCCGGTCTCGAACAGCAGCGGAATTTCCAGCACGGCGAGCTTGGCGCCCTGGTTCTCCTGCTCGATCAGGAACGCGATCTCGGCCTCGACCACCATGGGGTGCACGATTGCCTCGAGCCGGGCCAGGCGCTCGGGAGAGCCAGCGATCCGCTCCGAGAGCAGCTTGCGATTGACCTTGCCGCCGCGCGCGACGCCGGGAAAGGCGGCCTCGATCCGCGCGACCGCCTCCCCCTCATAGAGTTGGTGCACATAGAGGTCGGCATTGAACACCGGGATGTCGTGGGCGGCAAACCGCTCCGCCGCCGCCGACTTGCCCATGCCGATGCCGCCGGTGAGGCCGATGACCAGCATCACGAAGCTCCCAGGCTCGCCGCGACATGCGCCCGCAATTCAGGCGTCACCTCGGGCCGCACCCCGAACCAGTGCTCGAAGCCCGGCACCGCCTGATGCAGCAGCATGCCGAGCCCATCCACCGACGTCCGCCCCCGGTTCCGCGCAGCGGCGAGGAGCGGCGTCACGAGCGGCGTGTAGACGATGTCGGCAACCACGGCGTTTTCCTGGAGTCCGTGGAGTTCGAGATCGAGCGGTGGTTGGCTGCTCATGCCGAGGCTTGTCGTATTGACCAGCAGCCCGCATGCGGCGACGGCGCTGTCCCGCTCTCCCCATTCGACCACCTCGACCCAATTCGCTACGGGGGACATGGAGCCGAAATAGGCTGCAAGCACCTCGGCTTTGTCGCGCGTCCGGTTGGCAAGCAGGGTCTTGCCGGCCCCCGCCTGGAGCAGGCCGTAGAGGATGGCACGTGCCGCCCCGCCCGCCCCGATCACGAGAACGGGGCGCCTGCCCGCGTTCCAACCCGGCGCCTGCGCTTCGAGATTGGTCATGAAGCCGTATGCGTCGGTATTGGTCGCGTTGAGCTTGCCCGCCTGATCGAGCCAGAGCGTATTGGCGGCGCCGATGGCGTAGGCCGCTCCGTCGGCTATGTCCGCCGCCTTGAGTGCGGCAAGCTTGTGCGGGAGCGTGACGTTGGCACCGACATAGCCGCGCTCGCCAAGTCCGCGCAAGAAAGCCTCGACCTCGCCCGGCGGCACCGCCTCTTTCTCGTAGGCGCCGTCGATGCCGTATTGCTTGAGCCAATAGCGATGGATCAGCGGCGAGCGGGAATGCTCGACCGGCCAGCCCATCACGCAAGCGCGCCGCATGACTTCAACCTTCGATCACGCCCTCGCGCCGGAGCGTGTCGAGGAGCGGTATGAGTGGCAGGCCGAGAATGGAGAAATAATCGCCGTCGATTCTCTCGAACAGCTGCACGCCGAGCCCTTCGAGCTGGTAGGCGCCAACCGAGCCCAGGACCTCCTCGCCCGCGGCGGCGAGGTAGCGGCCGATGAATTCCGGCGAGAGCTTGCGCATGGTGAGGCTGGCAATCGCGGTCTCCGCCCAGATCGCCTCGCCATTGGTCGCCACCGCGACCGACGTATGCAGGGTGTGGGTCTTGCCGCGGAGATCGAGCAGCTGGCTTCGCGCCGCCTCCATGCTGTCCGGCTTGGACAGGACGGCACCGTCCAGTTCCAACACCTGGTCACCGCCGATCACATAGGCCTTGGCCGGGAGATCGCTGACCGCCTCGGCCTTGGCGCGCGCCAGCACTTCGGCGATGTCGTGCGGATCGAGCGAGCGCTCGCCGCTGATCGCCTGGCGCATGGCCGCCTCGTCAAGGCCCGGCGGCTCGACGATGAAGGCGAGCCCCGCCGCTTCGAGAAGCTTCGCGCGCGACCGGCTCGCCGAAGCGAGGATCAGGGGTGGCCGCCCCGCCTGCAGGAAACTACTCATGCTTCCAGCGCCGGCGCTTCGCGGTCGTCGTAGAGGCGGATAATCGCCGCGGCGGTCTCCTCGATGGAGCGGCGCGTCACGTCGATGATCGGCCAGCTGTACCGCGCACACAACGCCCTGGTCTGGGCGATCTCGGCGGCGATCGCTTCGCGGTCGACATAGTCATCGAGATGATTATGCGCGTGCTCGATGACGCGGTTCTGCCGCACCTGCGCGATCCGGTCGGCGCTCGCCACCAGACCCACGACAAAGGCGTCGGTCGGCATTTCGAGTTCCGGCGGCAGTGGCATGCCCGGCACCAGCGGCACATTGGCGGTCTTGAAGCCGCGATTGGCGAGATAGATCGCCGTCGGCGTCTTCGAGGTCCGGCTGATGCCGACCAGCACGATATCGGCGTCGTTGAGATTGGCCGGCAGATGGCCGTCGTCATGCAGCATGGTGAAGTTGAGCGCCTCGATGCGGCGGAAATAATCGGCGTCGAGCACGTGCTGGCCCCCGACCGTGGGGGTCGACGGCGTGCCGAGATAGGACTCGAACACTTGCAGGATCGGCTTCAGCGCCGCCACGCAAGGGATGTTCAGCCGCTTGCAGGATTGCTCCAGCTCCTCGGCCAGTTCACGGTTGAACAGCGTGTAAAGCACGATGCCAGGCGTGGCCTCCACATCCCTGACCACCCGCTCGAGCTCGCGCCGGCTCCGCACCAATGGGTGCAGATGCTCGATCGCCCGGATTTGCGCATATTGCACCCTGACCGCCTTGGCGATGGTGACGAGCGTCTCGCCGGTCGCGTCGGAGATCATGTGCAAGTGGAAAGTGCGCTGGATAACCATGGCAGTGCCTTGGGATAACGGGGATGGGTCTCAGGAACAACTCCGGCCGCACGCCGCGCTATCCCCTCCGCTCCCGAACAGGGCGTATGAGTTCTTCACAGATTCGCATATGTCGAGAAAATGACTGTCTTTCCAGACCGGCGCACAATACCCTTGGCCGTCCCCAGCCAGATAAGGTTTCTTCCCACAGTCTTTCCACGCTTTATCCACCTACAGCCCATAGCCCGCACGGCCTGAGAATCAACCGCTTTGATCCTCGATGCGAAGGTTTTGGCCACATGCCTCGGATCTGTCATATGCGGACCATCTGGGTGCCATCGCGAGTCCTGTAGAGAGGCTGGTGACAGCGCTGAATGTCCGCTATTCACGAACCAACTGTAACAGTAGAAACCTATTAGAGAATCTTTCTTATTAATTTTAGGGATGGCGATGTTGCGCGTGCTTCCCCTGGAAAGCTCCTTGTTGAGAGCCCTCGCCGGGCAAGCCAACACCCCTCCGCCGATCTGGCTGATGCGCCAAGCTGGACGCTACCTCCCGGAATACCGGGACGTGAGAGCCAAGGTCGCATCCTTTCTCGATCTCTGCCGCACACCTGAACTCGCCGCCGAGGTAACGCTGCAGCCGTTGTGCCGGTTCGCTCTCGATGCCGCGATCGTGTTCTCCGATATCCTGATCGTGCCGTATGCGCTGGGGCAACAGGTGAAGTTTGTCGAGGGAGAAGGCCCACAGCTGGAGCCAATTCGCGACGAGAAGGCGGTGGCTGCGCTCAGTCGGGATCATGCCGAAAATGCATTGGCGCCAGTTTACGAGACTGTCGAGCGAGTGGTCGGCGAGCTTCCGCCAGAAATTCCGCTGATCGGTTTTTGCGGGGCGCCGTGGACGGTCGCCACCTATATGGTCGAGGGCGGCGGCAGCAAGGACCAGGCCGCGGCGAGGCTCATGGCCTATCGCCAGCCGGCCACATTCGAACGGCTGATCGATCTGCTGGTCGAGGTCTCGGCCGATTATCTCCTGAACCAGGTCAAGGCCGGTGCCGGCGTGCTGCAGATCTTCGACAGCTGGGCCGGGAGCCTGCCGGAGGACGAGTTTGCGCGCTGGTGCATCGCGCCGACCAAGCGGCTGGTCGCGCTGGTCAAGGCCAAGGCGCCGCAGATTCCGGTGATCGGCTTTCCACGCGGCGCGGGCCTCCTGGCCGAACGCTATGTGCAAGAGACCGGCATCGACGCCCTCGGCTGCGACACAAGCATGCCCATCGCGTGGATCCGAGACAAGTTGCAGCCTCTTCTCCCCGTGCAGGGCAATCTCGATCCGGCGCTGCTCGCCGCGGGCGGACCCGAGCTCGACCGGCGGGTGGACTCGATCCTGGCCGCACTTGCCCCCCGTCCCTTCGTCTTCAATCTCGGTCACGGCATCTTGCCCGACACGCCCATCGCTCATGTCGAGCGGCTTGTCGCGCTTGTAAAAAGGGGCTAGGCGGAACTCCACGTCGCAACAGTCTTCGTCATGGCCGGGCATGACGAGTCAGCCACCCTGCAAATCGATGCTCCTTCTCTACATCAAGGCCTTCCACATCATCGCGATCATTGCCTGGATGGCGGGGCTGCTCTATCTGCCACGGCTGTTCGTCTATCACGCGAGCGCCAAGCCGGGCTCCGAGCAGTCCGAGACCTTCAAGCTGATGGAGCGGCGCCTGCTGCGCTACATCACCACGCCGGCGATGCTGGCGAGTTGGGCGCTCGGCCTCGCGCTCGCATTCTCGGGCGCGATCGACTGGTCGCGCGACGGGTGGTTCCACGTCAAGCTTGCGCTGGTGCTGGCGCTTTCGGCCTATAGCGGGCTGCTGGCGATGTGGACCAGGGATTTTGCCGTGGATCGCAACACGCGGCCGGCGCGTTTCTATCGTTTCGCGAACGAAGTGCCGACCTTGCTTATGATCTTCATCGTGATTTTGGCGGTTGTCCGGCCCTTCTAAGGACTCTGCAAGCCTATTCCTCCCGCCCGATTGGTCTGCTATAAGACGAGTCGCATCCAATTCGGGACGCTGTCGCGGCCCGCTCTTCCCACCAAAAAGAACGGGTCCCCGGACTGGAGCAGGCGCCGAATTCCGCCTTCCCGCCGAGGCATATCCTACCCCCTTCCTGTGCAAGCCGCGCGTCTGCGCACGGCAACCGAAACACCAGTCACCCATTTCCCCCTTTGGAGTAGCAGCGCATGCAAGAAATGAAGCTGCAAGATTTGAAGACGAAATCGCCGACGGAGCTGTTGAGCTTCGCCGAGGAGGTCGCCGTGGAGAACGCGAGCGCCATGCGCAAGCAGGAGCTCATGTTCGCCATCCTGAAACAATTAGCGGCGCGCGACGTCGACATCACCGGCACCGGCGTGGTCGAGGTATTGCAGGACGGCTTCGGCTTCCTGCGCTCCCCCGACTCAAATTATCTCGCCGGCCCTGACGACATCTATGTCTCGCCGTCGCAGATCCGCCGCTTCGGTCTGCGCACCGGCGACACCGTCGAGGGCCAGATCCGCAGCCCGAAAGAGGGCGAGCGCTATTTCGCCTTGCTGAAAGTCAACACCATCAATTTCGAGGACCCGGAGAAGCAGCGCCACAAGATCCATTTCGACAATCTGACGCCGCTCTATCCCGATGAATGGCTCGAGATGGAGACCTCCGATCCGACCCGGAAGGACAATACCGGCCGAGTGATCGACATCGTCTCGCCGATCGGCAAGGGCCAGCGCGGGCTGATCGTGGCGCAGCCGCGCACCGGCAAGACCGTGATCCTGCAGAACATCGCCCATGCCGTCACCGCCAATCATCCCGAGTGCTACCTGATCGTGCTGCTGATCGACGAGCGCCCGGAGGAAGTGACCGACATGCAGCGCTCGGTGCATGGTGAGGTGATCTCCTCGACCTTCGACGAGCCTGCCTCGCGGCATGTGCAGGTCGCCGAGATGGTGATCGAGAAGGCGAAGCGCCTCGTC
>DASQKJ010000106.1:0-44786 GCA_035630595.1 Methyloceanibacter sp. | reverse complement strand
CATGCCATGGGCGATACCGCGCTCGCCGCCGACTTCGCCCGCGACATCGTGCTGATAAAGCAGGCCGGCGTGAATCCGGTGGTGGTGCATGGCGGCGGCCCGCAGATCGGCTCCCTGCTCGACCGGCTCAATATCAGATCGGAGTTCAAGGGCGGCTTGCGCGTCACCGACCGGGAGACGGTCGAAGTGGTCGAGATGGTGCTGGCCGGCTCGGTCAACAAGGAGATCGTCACCGCTATCAACACGCAAGGCGGCAAGGCAGTCGGCATCTCGGGCAAGGACGCCAATCTGATGCGGGCCAAGCGGCTGGAGCGGCGCTGGCGCGACCCCCTGTCCAATATCGAGCAGATCGTCGATCTAGGCTTTGTCGGCGACCCGGCGCATGTCGATCCGCATATCATCGACGTGATCATCCATTCCGATTTGATCCCGGTCGTCGCGCCGATCGGCGTGGGACCCGACGGCGAGACGCTCAACATCAACGCCGATACGTTCGCCGCGGCGCTGGCGTCCGCCTTGAAGGCAAAGCGTCTCTTGCTGCTCACCGATGTGGAAGGCGTGCTCGACAAGCAAGGCCAACTGATCAAGTCCCTCACCACGGCCGAGGCGCAGAGCCTGATCGACGACGGCACGATCACCGGCGGCATGATCCCCAAGATCGAGAGCTGCCTCGATGTCATTGCCGAGGGCGTTGAGGGCGTGGTGATCATCAACGGCAAGGTGCCGCATGCGGTGCTGCTTGAGTTGTTCACCGAGCATGGCGCCGGCACCCTGATCGAACGGCGGCGCAAGACCACGCGGGAGGCGCAATGACGCTCGCGCCCCAATCAGCCTCCGGGTTCGACCATGTCGAAGCCTGGGTGTTCGATCTCGACAACACGCTCTACCCGGCGGACTGCAATCTGTTCGCGCAGATCGACCGGCGCATGGGCGAGTTCATCGCCAATAGTCTCGGCATCCCGCTGGCCGAGGCGAAGACCCTGCGCGAGACCTACTACTATCGGCACGGCACGACGCTTGCCGGGCTGGTGCAGCTGCACGGTACCGCACCGGACGATTTCCTCGATTACGTGCATGACATCGATCTCTCGGCGGTCGACCCCTCCCCTGAGTTGCGGGCGGCGTTGCAAGCCTTGCCGGGACGGAAGTTCATCTTCACCAACGGCTCGCGCAAACATGCCGAGGCCGTGGCGGCGCGGCGCGGAGTGGCCGGCCTGTTCGAGGATATCTGCGACATCCATGCGCTCGGCTACATCTACCCCAAGCCGATGCGCGAGGCTTACGATCGCTTCGTCAAGGCGCACGGCGTGGCGCCTCGCCGAGCCGCCATGTTCGACGATCTGCCACACAATCTCGCAACCGCGCATCTGGTCGGCATGACCACCGTGCTGGTGCAGGGGCTGACCGACCACCCGGAGCATCAGGCGATCGCGAACTGGACCGAGCTTCCCGTGCATATCCACCACCGCACCGATGCGCTCGCGCCGTTCCTCGCGACGATCGCCGCTTCGCGGGCCGGAGAGGCACACGTGGGGCCGTCGCCAGTGCAATTCTGCTTCACCTGAAGGGGCACCATGACCCACGATCATCTCAAGACCTTCATCGACAGCGCCTATGAGCATGCCGTCGAGATCACGCCGGAGACCGAGGGTGTGGTGCGCGACGCAGTCGACGAGGTGCTCGGGCTGCTCGACCGGGGCGAGCTTCGCGTCGCCGAGAAGCGCGACGGGAACTGGGTCGTGCAGCAATGGCTGAAGAAGGCGATCCTGCTCTCGTTCCGCCTCAACGAGCCGCACAAGATCGACGGCGGACCCGGCGGCGGCGCGTGGTGGGACAAGGTGCCCACCAAATTCGCCAAGTGGAAGGCCAGAGACTTCAAGGAGGCGGGCTTCCGCGTGGTGCCGGGTGCGGTGGTGCGGCATTCGGCCTATATCGCCCCTGGCGTCGTGCTGATGCCGTCTTTCGTCAATCTCGGCGCGCGGGTGGACTCGGGGACGATGATCGATACTTGGGCGACGGTCGGCTCCTGCGCGCAGATCGGCAAGAACGTGCATCTCTCCGGCGGTGCGGGCATCGGCGGGGTGCTCGAGCCGCTCCAGGCCAATCCAGTCATCATCGAGGACAATTGTTTCATCGGCGCGCGCGCCGAAGTGGCCGAGGGCGTGATCGTCGGCGAGGGCTCGGTCCTGTCGATGGGCGTCTATCTCGGGCAATCGACTAAGATCGTCGACCGCGCCACCGGCATCGTGCATCAGGGCAAGGTGCCGCCCTTCTCGGTGGTGGTGTCCGGCGCGATGCCGAGTAAGCCGCTGCCAGACGGGTCGCCGGGGCCGTCGCTCTATTGCGCGGTGATCGTCAAGACCGTCGACGAGCGCACCCGCGCCAAGACCTCGATCAACGAATTGCTCAGGGATTGACCGGGCCCGAGGGAGTGCCCCCGACACCCCGCGTCACACCAGGCCGGCGCGTGGATTTAGACCACATGCCCGGCTCAAAAGCTCGTCCCCCCGGTACATATCTCTTTCGCAACCTGGGCCTTCGGCCTTACAAGATAGCAGGCTGGCGGGAAGCCCGGCCGCAAAGGGAGGGGACCGATGGACTTGGACTTCCAGTATCTTTTCACCTCGTTCGAAGGGCGCATCAACCGGGCTAAATATTGGGCCGGGACGATCATTCTGGCCATCATCAGCGTTGTGCTGGGCTTCGTCATCGGCGCGATTTTCGGGGCTTCGACCTTCGGCAGCATCCTCGTCCTCCTGATCACCCTGGCGCTGTTCTATCCGGGTTATGCGGTGGCGGCGAAACGCTTCCAGGACCGCGACAAGCCGGGCAGCACCGCGCTTTACGGTCTCGTCCCGGTGCTGATCGCGAGCTTGTTCCAGGTCTTCGGCCTGACGGGAACGCCCCAGGAGCCCAACGCAATCGGCTGGATCTGCAACCTGGTCACCCTGGGCGTCGGCCTGTGGTTCCTGATCGATCTTGGCATCCTCAAGGGGACGCCGGGCCCCAATCGCTTCGGCGGTGACCCCTTGGCGGCGGTTCGGTAATCCATCCCAGCAGCGGCAGCGCCACGACCGCGCATGGGCGGGGCTTGTCACCTGACGCGCCTATCGTCATGGTGCTTGCCAAATGACCGCACTCGGCGACAAGGCCCTTCAGCTCGCGCAGAGCTTGATCCGTTGCGAAAGCGTGACGCCCACCGACGCCGGCGCGCTCGAGATCGTCATCCAGGCGCTGAAGCCTGCCCGCTTCACTTTCTGGCGCCTGAGCTTCAAGGACGAGGACACGCCGCCGGTCGACAATCTCTACGCCCGCGTCGGCGAAGGGCCGCCCAATCTCTGCTTCGCGGGCCATGTCGACGTGGTGCCGCCGGGCGACGCGACGCTATGGACTCACCCTCCCTTTGCCGCCGAGATCGCCGACGGCACGCTCTACGGCAGAGGCGCATCCGACATGAAGGGGGCGATCGCCTGCTTCACGGCTGCGGCGCTCGACTACGTCAAATCGCGCGGCCGCGAGATCGACGGCTCGATCTCGATCCTCATCACCGGCGACGAGGAAGGTCCCGCCATCAATGGCACGCGCAAGGTGCTGGCCTGGATGAAGGACCAAGGCGAGCGGCCCGATCATTGCCTGGTCGGCGAACCGAGCAACGCCAAGCGCATCGGCGAAACCATCAAGATCGGTAGGCGCGGCAGCCTGAACGGCCGGCTGACGGTGACCGGCACGCAAGGCCACGTCGCCTATCCGCATCTCGCCAGCAATCCCGTGAAGGGACTGGTGACGATTCTCGCACGCCTCTACGATTCGCCGCTCGACTACGGCAGCGCGCATTTCTCGCCGTCAAACCTTGAAGTCTCGACCATCGATGTCGGCAATCCCACGACCAATATCATCCCCGCTTCCGCCGAGGCGCGGTTCAATGTCCGCTTCAACGACCGCCACGAGGCCGACGCGCTGAAGGATCTGCTGCGCGAGCATGCCCGGGCCGCGCTCGCGGGCAGCGAGGCGTCCTTCAGCATCGCGTTCGAGCCGCATGCCGAGTCCTTCCTGACCGAGCCGAGCCAGCTCGACGCCTTATTGAGCGAGGCGGTGCGGGACGTTACCGGCCTCACGCCTTCGCTTTCGACCGATGGGGGGACGTCGGACGCGCGGTTCATCAAGGCTTATTGCCCGGTGATCGAGTTCGGGCTGACCACCGCGACCATCCATAAAGTGGACGAACAGGTGGCGATCGCCGACCTGGAGCAGCTGACCGCCGTCTATCGCCGCTTCATCGAGCTCTATTTCGAGACCTTCGGGGGCGCCGATGCCGGGTGACCCCCGGCCGATCGGGGTGTTCGACTCCGGCATGGGCGGTTTGACGGTGCTCCGCGCGCTCATGGCGCAGCTTCCGTCCGAGCAGTTCGTCTATCTGGGAGATACCGCAAGGCTTCCTTACGGCACCAAGAGCGCCGAGACGGTGCAGGCTTACGCGCTTCAGGCGACACGGCTGCTGCTCGATCAAGGCGTCAAGATGCTGGTGATCGCCTGCAACACCGCCTCGGCGGTGTCGCTTTACGTGCTCCAGGAAGCCTGGGAGCCGGTTCCGGTGATCGGGGTGATCGAGCCGGGCGCGCGCGCGGGCGTTGCCGCGACCCGCAATGGCCGGATCGCCGTGATTGCCACCGAAGGCACGGTCAAGGGCGGCGCCTATGCCAGGGCCATCAAGCGGCTGATGGGGGAGGCCGAAATCGTGCAGCAGCCCTGCCAGGTGTTCGTGGCGCTGGCCGAGGAAGGCTGGACGGCGTCGCCGGCGACGCTCGCCGCCGTAGAGCATTATCTCGGCGCGCTGTTCAGCGGCCCTTCGGCGCCCGATACGCTCGTGCTCGGCTGCACCCATTTCCCGGTGCTGGCGGAGTCGATCAGACAGGTGATCGGCGGCCAGGTGGCGCTGGTCGATTCGGCGGAGACGACGGCGTCGGCCGTGGCGGAGGCGCTTGCCCGCGCCAGCCTGATGAACAATCCCGCGGGCGGGGCCGGTGCGGTGCGTTTCCTGGCCACCGACTCGCCGGAACGCTTCGCCCGGGTCGGCGCGATCTTCCTCGGCCGGCCGATCGACCCCGCCGCGGTCGAGCTGGTCGACCTCCTTGCCTTGTAGCTAGACCTTCGGCGGCGGCTCGTTGTCCGGCAGCGCGGCCGAATCGTCGGTGGGATCGGGTGGATCGAGCCCCGGCGACGCCTTCGTGTCGGCGGCGACAGCGACCTCCCGCAACAGGCCCTTGAGCCAAGGCCGGCCGAGCAGCAGCAAGACGGCCAAGCCATAGACGATAGCGCCAAGCAGCACGAGCAGCGCGAGCATCGTCTCCTCGCGGAACGCAGTCATATCGGCAAGCGCACGCTCGAGCCCGTAGGCGCCGGCGAGCAGAGCTGCGGCCAGCACAATGCCTGCCGCGACGAGCTTAGCCACCGGTTTGCCGATGGCGGCGCCGGAAACGACGAAGCCCTGGCGGCGGGCGAAGAGCGCGAGCAGGCTGAGATTGATCCAGGCGCCGACGCTGGTGGCGAGCGCCAGGCCGACTTGTGCCAAGGGCCCCATCAGCACGATCTTCAAGCCGATATTGACGGCGGCGGCGAGCAGAGCGGCCATGACGGGGGTGGCGGTGTCGCCCCGGGCATAGAACGGCGCGGTGAAGCTCCGCATCATCACGAACGGAAGCAGGCCCACCGAATAGGCGGCGAGCGTGGCGCCCGCGGCGGCCGCGTCCTCGGCGGTGAAGGCGCCGCGCGCGAACAGTGCACGCATGATCAGGTCGGGGATGATCATGGCCGCCGCAGCGCAAGGGACGGTGAGCAGCAATGCGAGCTGGATGCCGCGCGCCTGCGCCGAGGCGGCACCCTTCTCATCGCCGGCGGCAAGGCGCCGCGACATCTCCGGCAACAGCACGGTGCCGACGGCGATGCCGACCACGCCGATGGGAAGCTGGTTGATGCGGTCGGCGTAATAGAGCGCCGAGATCGACCCGGTCGGCAGGAAGGACGCGATCAAGGTGTCGGCGAACAGCGCAAGCTGCACGCCGCCGGCGCCGATGATGGCAGGGCCCAGCGCTTTCAAGAAGCGGCGGGTCGGTTCATCGAGCTTCGGCATGCGCAACCGCACGCCGTAGCCGTGCAATTCGGCATCCCCGCCGACGACGAACACCATGGCAATGCCTGCGAGGAGGACGCCCCAAGCCGCGGCGTGGCCGGCATCCTGGAAGAAAGGCGCAAGCAAAAGCGTGCCGATGATCGACAGATTGAGCAGGATGGGCGCGCCCGCCGCCGTGGCGAAGCGGTCATTGGCGTTGAGGATGCCGGCGAACAGCGTCTCCAGCGAGACCAGCGCCAGGTAGGGAAAGGTGATGCGCGTGAGCGCCACCGCCAGCTCGAAGCGTTCCGGATCGAGCCCGGGCGCGAGCACGCCGACCACCCAGGGCATGAAGATCATCGCGATGGCGAGCAGCACGAGGTTGATGACAATCAGCGCCGCGGCGATCTGGTCGGCGAACAGCTTGGCGGCCGGGAGCCCGGCCTGCTCCAAGGTGCGCGCATAGGCCGGCACGAAGGCCGCGGCGAAGGCGCCCTCGGCGAAGATGGCGCGGAAATGGTTGGGCAGCCTGAGGGCGACGAAGAACGCATCTGCCAACGGGCCTGCGCCCAGGATCGCCGCCATGACCACGTCGCGGATGAATCCGGTGAGGCGCGAGACGAGGGTCAGTCCCCCCACGGTGGCGATGCGCCTGATCATGCTCGGTTACGGGCTGTCACGCCCCCTCCCCGCTGGCGGAGAGAGGTAAATGAATTTCAGCGGCTTGACCATGCTTCCTCTGGGCGCACGCATGTTGGCTCGCCTCTATAGGCGAGGTTTGGAAGGCAGAGATAAGTGGGGGCGCTAGTAATCGACCTTGACGAGATAGAGGCCGCAAGCCGGAGCGACGGGGCCGCAAGCCGCGCGTTCGCGCGCTTTAAGCGCGCTTTCGACGTCTTCCGCCGTCCATTTGCCGCCGCCCACCAGCTTCAACGAGCCGACCATCGAGCGCACCTGGTTGTGCAGGAAGGAGCGGGCGGAGGCCTCGATCGCGATCTCCTGCCCGTCGCGGCTCACGGCCAGCCGGTCCAGTGTCTTCACCGGGGACGCCGCCTGGCACTCCGCCGAGCGGAAGGTCGAGAAATCGTGATGGCCGACCAGCACTTGCGCCGCGTCATGCATGGCGGTCGCGTCGAGCGCATGGACCACATGCCAGGCCCGGTCGCGGTCCAGCGCAAGGGGGCCGCGGCGATTGACGATGCGATAGCGGTAATGCCGCGCGGTCGCCGAAAAGCGCGCGTCAAAATTTTCGGTCACGGGCTCGCAGGCGAGCACGCTGATCGGATCGGGCCTGAGCTGCGCGTTGAGCGCATCGCGCACCTTGTCGCTGGGCCAGTCCTTGGCGAGGTCGAAATGCGCCACTTGGCCGCGCGCATGCACGCCGGCATCGGTGCGCCCCGCCCCGCGCGGGATCGCGTCCTCGCCGGCAAAGGCATTGATCGCTTGGGCGAGCCGGCCCTGCACCGACGCCCCGTTCTCCTGAAGCTGCCAGCCGACGAAGGGCGTGCCGTCATATTCGAGAATGAGCTTGTAGCGGGGCATGATCGATCAGCCCAGCGTCGTGCCGGAGCCGAGCGCCGCGCCACGCAGGAACTCGTCCGCCGCCATAGGCCGCTTGCCGGCGCGTTGCACCGCAACGAGCCGCACCGCGCCTTCGCCGCAGGCGATGGTCAGATGATCGTCGAGCACTGCGCCTGGCGCGCCTGAGATTTCCACCAGCGTAGAGCGGAGCGCTCGCACGCGTTCTTTGCGGCCGTTGAGATCGATCTCGAACCAGGCGCCGGGGTAAGGCGAGAGGCCGCGGATTATGTCATGGACTTCCGCCGCAGGCCGGTTCCACGCGATGCGGGTTTCGCGCGGCTCGATCTTTGTCGCGTAGGTAACGCCGTCTTCCGGCTGTGGACGGCAATCGAGCCTGCCGGCTTCGAGCTCGGCAAGCGCCTCGACCATAAGCGCTGCGCCCTCTGCCGCCAGCCGGTCATGCAGCTCGCCCGCCGTCTCGTCACGGCCGATCTGGATGCGGACTTCGCGGCAGACGGGTCCCGTGTCGAGGCCCTCGGCGATGCGCATGATGGAAACGCCGGTCTCCCGGTCACCGGCCATGATGGCGCGGTTGATGGGCGCGGCGCCCCGCCAGCGCGGCAGCAGCGAGGCGTGGATGTTGAAGGCGCCGTGGCGCGTGGCTTCGAGGAGGGGACGCGGCAGAATCTGCCCGTAGGCTACCACCACCACCGCATCGGCGTTGAGCGCCCGAAACCACTCCGTTTCCTCGGTGCTTTTCAGCCGCTCCGGCGTCAGCACCGTGAGACCGGCCTGCTCGGCTTCCCGCTGAACCGGAGATTTGCGCAAGGCCATGCCCCTCCCGGCGGCCCGCGGTGGCTGGGTGTAGACAGCGGCGATCTCGTGACCGGACTCGCGGATCGCACGAAGCGCCGGCACCGCGAAATCGGGCGTCCCCATGAAGATAATGCGCATCGACATATGCCCTTATGTCATGGCCGGGCTTGTCCCGGCCATCTACGTCTTGACGGTTGGCTAGAAATTCGTGGATGCCCGGCACTTCGGCCGGGCATGACGAGGCGGTTGGCAGGCAGCTAAAGCGCTTCGGCGCGCTTCTGCTTCGTGAACTTCTTCACCACCATGTCGCGCTTCAGCCGCGACAGATAGTCGATGAACAGCACGCCGTTCAGATGGTCGATCTCGTGCTGCACCAGGGTCGACCAGATGCCCTCGAGCTCGGCCTCCTGCTCCTTGCCTTCGCGGTCAACATAGGCGATGCGGGTCGTGGCCGGGCGCTCGACCTCGGCGGTGAAATCGGGGATCGACAGGCAGCCTTCCTCGTGGACGCGCAGCTCGTGGGAGCGCTCGAGGATCTTCGGATTGACCATCACGATCGGGGTCTTGAGGGCGTCGTCGTCCTTGGCAGGGTCCATGACGATCAGGCGGCGGGGCACGCCGATTTGCGGCGCGGCGAGCCCGATGCCCGGCGCGTCATACATGGTCGCGAACATGTCGTCGATCAGCCGGCGCAGCTCCGCGTCCACGCGCTCGACGGGCTTGGCCGTCTTGCGCAGGATGGGATCGGGGATGGTGATGATGGTCCGGATGGTCATTTGAAGGGCTGAGATAAGGTTGCGGCGGAACCTGGTCAATATGTTCCTGTTTTGGTCTGGCCCGGCGAATCGGTCTATCCTGGCCAGATGCTCATGGAGCCCTTGCAGGTCGGGAGTGTCACGCTCGACCCGGTGTTGGTTGTGCTCGCGCTGGGAGGGTTCGCCGTCCTGGCGCTGCTGGCGCTTGCCATCGCGCTCATCGTGCATATGCGAGGCCGGCGGCGCGAGGCATCCGCACAAGACGCGCAGCTCGCCGAGCTGAAGGTGAGGCTGCAAACCTTCGCCGAGATCAGCGTCACGCGGCATGGCGATCTCGCCCGTGCCGTCAATGAGCGGCTCGACCGGATGACGCACCGGGTCGGTTCGGACCTCAACGAGACCTCGCGCAAAACGCATGAATCGATCGCCAAGCTGAACGAGCGTCTGGCGGTGATCGACACCGCGCAGAAGAACCTGACCGACCTCTCCACCAATATGGTCAGCTTGCAGGAGATCCTCGGCAACAAGCAGGCGCGCGGCGCGTTCGGCCAGATGCGCATGGAGACCATCGTCCAGGACGGCCTGCCCAAGGGCGCCTACAGCTTCCAGGCCACGCTCTCCAACGGCAAGCGGCCAGACTGCCTGCTGCATATGCCGAACACCAAGGCAGGCGTGGTGATCGACGCCAAATTCCCGCTCGAAGGCTTCGAGGCGTTCCGCATCGCGCGGCGGGACGAGGAGAAGAAGGAGGCGGCGCGGCGCGTGCGGATCGATGTCGGCCGCCATGTCGACGCCATGGCCGAGCGCTATTTCATCTCCGGCGAGACCCAGGACACCGCGATTCTGTTCGTGCCGTCGGAGGCGGTCTATGCCGATCTCTGCGAACATTTCTCCGACCTCGTGCAGAAGGCGCACCGCGCCCGCATCGTGATCTGCGCGCCAAACATGTTGATGCTCGCGGTACAGACCATGCAGGCGATCCTGAAGGACGTGCAGATGCGCGAGCAGGCGCACCTGATCCAGCGCGAAGTGGCGAAGTTGATGGACGACATGAGCCGTTTCCGCGAGCGCGTGCTCGACCTCCAGCGCCATTTCGGCCAGGCCAGCCAGGACATCGAGAAGATCCTCACCTCGTCGGAGAAGATCGCCTCGCGCGGCCGCAAGATCGAGACCTTGGAGTTCGAGGAGACCCCCGCAGAGATCGAGCAGCGGAATGGCACCGCCGGTTCTCCTCCGCCCCAGCCCTCTGCCCCATGGGCAGAGGCGGATCGACCGCGGCAAGCGGAGAAGCGGCGGAACGGCGGAGGCGTCAGGCAGCCGGACCTGCTCGCCAAGGAACCATGAGCGCGCCCCCAGCGCCGTTCGGCGGCGGTCTTCTGCTCGACCAGGTACTGGTCGGCGGCGCGGCAAGCCTGCTCAATCTCATCATCCACGCGTCGCTGCTCGGGGCCGTGGTGTGGGCCGTGCGCCGGCTGGGCCAGGGACACCTTCGCGCCGGCCTTCCTGCAATATACCTTCATGATCGTCTCGACCGGGACACTGCTCGTGGCGGTGCATTTCCTCGAAGTGCTGGTCTGGGCGATCAGCTACGGTTTGGCCGGCGCGGCGACCGAGTACCGATCTCATCTATCTCGCCTTCGGCAATTACACGACGCTCGGCTATGGCGAGGTGAGGCTGGTCGACGGCTGGCGCCTGCTTGCCCCGATGACCGCGCTGAACGGCATCATGTTGATCGGCTGGTAGACGGCGCTGATCATCGAGTTGCTGCGCCGGACCGGGCATGCGGCGAACCGGACGCTGCAATCCGGAGCCGAGGCGGCAAACTCGTCTTCCTAGGGAATGCTGTCGGGCAAAGCGGGCTCGGAGCCGCCGCTTCGCGCCGCCCGCCCCCGGCGCCACACCGCATGCAGCCCGTGCTTCGGCGCGAATACGAAGGCGAGAACAAAAACGGCAGCCTGGACGAGCACGATCGCGGCGCCGGTGGAAGCGTCCATGTGGAAGCTGACGATAGTGCCAAGCGCGGCGGAGCTTGTAGACACGGCAACCGCAATGGCGAGCATGCGCTCGAAGCGGTCGGTCAGGAGATAGGCCGTGGCGCCAGGCGCGATCAGCATGGCGATCACCAGGATGATGCCGACCGATTTCAGCGCGCTGACGATGGTGAGCGACAGCAGGATGAGCAGGCCGTAATGCAGCGCGCGAACCGGCAAGCCGATGGCGCGCGCCTGGTTGGGATCGAAGCAATAGAGCAGCAGGTCGCGCCGCTTGAGGAGCACGATCAGCAGCGTCCCGCCGGCGATCACCGCGGTCTCCACCAGATCGCGTATAGTGACGCCGAGCACGTCGCCGAACAGGATGTGGTTGAGATGCTGGTCGCTCTCGATCTTGGTGAAGAGGACCAGGCCGAATCCGAACATGCCGGAGAACACGATGCCCATCACCGTGTCCTCCTTCACCCGGCTATTCTCCTTGAGATAGCCGGTCAACAGCGCGCAAGAGAGCCCTGCGGCGAAGGCGCCGACCGCCAGCGGCAATCCTACCACATAGGCGATGACGATGCCGGGCAACACCGCGTGCGAGATCGCGTCGCCCATCAGCGACCAGCCCTTGAGCACAAGGTAGCAGGACAGGACCGCGCAGACCGCCCCCACGAGCAGCGACACCACAAGCGCCCGCTGCATGAAGGGATAGCTAAGGGGCCCTACGATCCAGTCGATCAAAGTCATCATGCGGCGGCAGCCTCAGCGGGAGAGCGGACCCGGCGGCGCGCGGCGATCAGGCCGTGCTTTGGCGCGAGATAGAAGACGGCGAGGAATACAAGCGTTTGCAGGGTGACGATCACCCCGCCGGTCGCGCCGTCGAGGAAATAAGAGAGATAGGCACCGGCGAAACTGGTGACGGCGCCAAGCGCCACAGCGATCACGATCAGCCAGCCGAAGCGGTCGGTCAGCAGATAGGCGGTGGCGCCAGGGGTGACCACCATTGCGATCACCAGGCAGGCGCCCACCGTCTGCAGCGCCGCCACGGTGCAGGCGCTGAGCAAGGTGAAGAACACGATCTTGAGCAGGCCGGCCTTGATGCCGATCGAGCGCGCATGGTTCTCGTCGAAAAACGTCACCATCAGGTCCTTCCAGATGAAGGCCATGACGGCGAGCGAGACGGCGGCGATGGCAACCACCTGAATTGCATCCTCATCGGAGATGGCGAGGATATTGCCCAGCACGATGGTCTGAATGGAGACCGAGGTCGGCCAGATCGAGGCCAGCAACAGCCCCAGGGCAAACAAGGTCGTAAACACGAGCCCGATCACCGCGTCTTCGCGCAACCGCGTATGCGCCTTGACGAAGGTCATCGCGAGCGCGGCGAGGATGCCGGCGAAGAAGGCGCCGATGGCGAACGGCGCGCCGATGATATAGGCCGCGGCCACGCCCGGCACGATGGAATGGGCGAGCGCATCCCCCATCAGCGACCAGCCCTTGAGCATGAGATAGGCCGACAGGAAGGCGCAGACGGCGCCGACGAGAGCGCTGACCCACATGGCTTTGACCATGTAGTCGTAGCTGAAGGGGACGAGCAGCTCGGAAAGAAGCTCGCTCATTTCGCGCCGTCGTCGCGCGTGCCGTTCTCCGGCACTTTGCGCCGGCTCGGCTTGTCGCCGTAGAACACCAGGGGCCGCTCGTCGTCGGTGAGCACCGTGACCTTGCGCGCATCGTCGTCGTCGTGCAGAGCGCGGCCGCCAAGCTCGAAATTGCGCAAGACGCCGCCGAAGGCAAGCTCGAGATTCTTCTGGGTGAAGATCTCCGCGGTGGGGCCGGCGGCCAGCACCTTGCGGTTGAGCAGCACCACCTCGTCGCAGAAATCCGGGACGCTGCCGAGATTATGGGTCGAGACCAGCATGAGATGACCCGAGGCGCGCAGCTCCCGCAACAGGCCGATAATCGCCGTCTCGGTCTTCACGTCGACGCCGGTGAAGGGCTCATCCAACAGGATGATGCTGCCCTCCTGCGCCAGCGCGCGGGCGACGAACACGCGCTTGCGCTGGCCGCCGCTCAGCTCGCCGATCTGATGCTCGCGATAGGCGCTGAGCCCCACGCGCTCCAGGGCCTCGTCAACCTTCAGGCGGTCGGCACGCGACGGCCGGCGCAGGAAATTCATGTGGCCATAACGGCCCATCATCACCACGGTCTCGACCAGAACCGGAAAGTTCCAGTCGACGTCCTCGCTTTGCGGTACATAGGCGACGATGTTGCGCTTGAGCGCTTGGTCCACGGGCAGGCCGCACAGCCTCACCTCGCCATGCGAGGGGCGGATGAAGCCCATGATGGCCTTGAAGATGGTCGACTTGCCGCTGCCGTTGGGGCCGACCAGGGCGCAAATGGTGCCCGGCCCGAGGTCGAAGGAGGCGTCGCGCATGGCGGTGACGCCGTTGGGATAGGTCACCGTCAGGTCGCGCACCTCGATCGACGGACAGCGTACGTCCTTCAGAGGCTCGCACTCGCGATTAGGTGCGTCCATGCTCGAAGCCCTTGGCAATGGTCTCCACCGTCACTTTGAGGAGATCGAGATAAGTCGGCACCGGGCCGTCCGCGGTGCTCAGCGAATCCACGTAGAGCACGCCGCCATAGCGCGCGCCGGTTTCCTTGGCGACTTGCTTGGCGGCGCGGTCGGAGATCGTGCTCTCGCTGAACACCACCGGGATGCCTTTCTCGCGCACGAGATCGATCACCTTGCGCACCTGCTGCGGGGTGCCCTGCTCGTCGGCGTTGATCGGCCAGAGATAGGCCTCACGCAGATCGTAGTCGCGGACGAGATAGGAGAAGGCGCCTTCGCTTGTGACGAGCCAGCGCTGGCCTTCGGGAATGGCGGCGAGCCGTTTGCGTAACGGCTCGTCGAGCGCCTTGATCTTGGCTGCGTAGGCCTCGGCATTGCGGTTATAGCTATCGGCGTTGGCGGGGTCGTGCTCGACCAGGGCCTTGCGGATGTTCTCGACATAGAGCAGCGCGTTCGTCGGCGACATCCAGGCATGCGGATTGGGCTTGCCGGTATAGGGTCCCTCTTTGATGCCCATCGGCGCGATGCCGTCGGTCAGCACCACGCTCGGCACATCCTCGACGTTCTGGAGGAACTTTTCGAACCAGCGCTCGAGATTGAAGCCGTTCCACAGCACGAGATCGGCGTGCTGCGCCTTGACGATGTCGAGCGGGGTCGGCTGGTAGTCGTGGATCTCGGCGCCCGGCTTGGTGATGGAAACGACGGTGGCTTTGTCGCCGGCGACGTTCTGGGCGATGTCCTGAAGCACGGTGAAGGTGGTGACCACCTTGAACTTGCCGTCGTCCGGCGCCGGCTCGGCCTGTGCGGATAGATTCGCGACACTCAGCGCGACGGCAAAGAGGACCCCAAGCCGCCCGAACCAGATTCCCTTCAACGCATCGTCTCCTGAATGGCCGATCCCCAGCCTACCATAGATGCAATTGCAAATTATTCTCAAGAGAATATTTGGCCGCGCCTTTCCCTGCTTTCAAGCTGCCCGCCCAAAAGAGGGAGGGAGCAGCAGAGCGGGGCTTCCCGTCGTTACGTATTTGGAGACTTGCGTTTGCGGGCGGTGCGCTGCTTTGCGGCCTTGGCATGGCGTTCGCCCCATTTCATGCCTTCGAGCTTCAGGCCGTCGGGATCGAGGAAGAACACCGCGTAATAGTCATCGTAATATTCGGCAGCGGGATCGACGATGGTCGCGCCCTGCTCTTCGAGGAAGGCCTGGAGCGCATCGACGTCCTTCCGGCTCCGGAGCTCGAAGGCATAGTGATGGAAGCCGACATCGCCGATGCGGTATTTCCGCTTGCGGCCTTGCGCGTCGGCGGGTCCGATCCAGAAGCGCGTCTTGCCGTTGGTCCAGCCGATCGCGTCGGCATATTCGTCGAGCAGCTTGAAGCCGAGAAGGGCGAACAGCCTGCCGTAAAAGGTCTTGGACTTTTGATAGTCGCCGACCCTGATGACCAGATGGTCGATGCCGACGACGCGTATCATATGCCTCTCCTTTGCTGCCGTGCAGAGCATAACGTCCTACGCGATCCGGCTTTCTAGTCACATTTCATACCTCCCCCTCGTGCGGAGCGTCGGCGCGCTCTTGCGCGCGGGGGGGCCGATCTGCACCCGACTATCACCCCACCCGGCTCGGCCTTCGGCCGAGTCACCCCATCAAGTGGAGGGATGGAGAATGACGCGCGGCCTTGAACACACCTCTGGCGAGGGGACAGGCATGACGCCGGGGTGGCGACCTGCTATCACCAGGGCAATGACGGGGACCGAGGGAGCCACCCAAAGACCGGAAGCGCGGCGCAGCTGGACCGAGATCCTGTTCAGCCGGAAGATGCTGACCTGCATCTTCCTGGGCTTCAGCTCGGGAATGCCCCTCTATGTCCTGATCTCGCTGGTGCCGGCCTGGTTGCGCACCAATGAGGTGAACCTTGCCACCATCGGCCTGTTCGCCCTGATTGGTCTGCCCTACACCTGGAAGTTTCTCTGGTCGCCCCTGATGGACCGGTACAAGCTGCCGTTCCTCGGCCGCCGGCGGGGCTGGGCGGTCCTTACGCAGCTGGTGTTGCTGCTTTCGATCGGCGTGTTGGGCCACTTCGATCCCTCCACCTCGCTGCAAACGATCGTCGCGGTGGTGTTCGTCGTCGCCCTGTTCGGCGCCAGTCAGGACATCGTCATCGATGCCTACCGGCGCGAATTGCTGGCCGATGACGAGCTGGGGACCGGCACGTCCATCTTCGTCAATGCCTACCGCCTTTCCGGTCTGGTGCCGGGTTCCCTGGCATTGATCCTGGCCGATTACCAGCCCTGGACGGTGGTGTTCTGGGTCACCGGCCTGTTCATGCTGGTCGGCATCGTTACCACTTTGACGATCAAGGAAGTGAGTGACGACGCGTTGGCGCCGCACAGCTTGCGAGACGCGGTCATCAACCCCTTCGTCGAGTTTTTCAGCCGCGACGGAGTCATGGCCGGGCTGGCCATTCTGGCCTTTCTGTTTCTCTACAAGTTGGGAGACAACATGGCCACAGCGCTGGCTACGCCCTTCTACATCGATATGGGCTACAGCCTGAGCGAGATCGGTTCCGTCGCCAAGGTGGCAGGCCTATGGGCCAGCATCGCCGGTGGCGTGCTGGGCGGCATCATGATGCTCAAGGTGAGCATCAACCGGGCGCTGTGGCTGTTCGGTTTCGTGCAGCTGTTCACCATCCTTCCGTTCGTATGGTTGAGCCAGGCAGGGCATACACTGGTGGGACTGTTCGTGGTAGTCAGCGGGGAGTATCTCGGAGTTGGCCTTGGCGCGATCGCCCTGACGGCCTTCATGGCCAGGGAAACCAGCAGGGCCTTCACCGCCACTCAATTTGCCCTGTTCACTAGTTTCATCGCGATTCCGCGCACGGTCGCCAATGCATCGACCGGTTTCATCGTCGAAGCCGTGGGGTGGACACACTTCTTCGTCGTCTGCTTCATCGTCGCAATTCCCGGCATGCTGTTGTTGTTAAAGGTGGCGCCCTGGACGGAGAAGCCAAAGAGCGGCGTCGGGGAGGTCGAGCGGCGCGAGCGCTTGGAGGAGGCGAAGGACACGTCATGATGGCGGTGATGTCGGACAAGGCGCTGCCCATCGTGGTGACGGCGCTCGCCGCTTCGCTGGTCGGCGTGCTCGTTGGGCTCTGGCTCGGCGCGACCACCGAGCAGAGCGCGCTGGTGGAGTTGATCGGCCGCGCAGAGCTTTCGCCCG
Organism: Methyloceanibacter sp.; assembly: GCA_035630595.1. Classification (GTDB taxonomy): domain Bacteria; phylum Pseudomonadota; class Alphaproteobacteria; order Rhizobiales; family Methyloligellaceae; genus Methyloceanibacter. The sequence goes on along the minus strand of DASQKJ010000106.1, from coordinate 27,819 downwards.
AATGCCGCGCCGAGCTCGACCGCGGAATCAAGGCCGTCATCGAGGATTGGGAAGGCCCACCGCCAACGCAATGATCGTAGCTGAGTGCCAGCGTAGCGTAACCGCTGAACGGAGGGTTATGGCCCACGTTCCATTTCGATAGGTGTGCCGGGGGCAGCTACATACAAGTATCAAACTTCAGGATCTCGCGGCTTTTCATTTGCTGAACAAAAAGCCGTAGACCTCGTGGCAGCTGCAGTTGCCGAACGCGGTGAATCGGAGCCGGTAGTGATCATCGATGAGTTTGACCAGCTCGAAGGCCAAGAAGACAAACGGCTCTTCGCAAGTTTCATAAAGCAGATCTACGTACCTGTGAGATTTATCTTCTGCGGCATAGGCCAATCGCTGGATGCGATAACCGGAGGTCACCTGTCCGCAAGTCGTCCAATCCTACCCATCGCATTGGAGCCGCTGAGTCATGATGCCCGTTGGCGCATTGTGCAGACCGCAGCTAACAGGCTCGGACTCGACGTAGAGAGAAACCATGTAATCCGAATAGGTCAAATCAGCGATGGCTTTCCTTATTACCGTCCACCTGATTTCACTTGAGCTTTTTTTTAACGGTTTTTGACCATCGCGAGAAATCTCGGCGAGCCTCAAACCAAGATTTCAAAACGGCCGTTATGGGGGCAATTCAAAAGGCCGAGTCGCCACTGCGATCTGCGTATGAAGTTGCGATGCGCAAGACGACTGGTTCTCGCGATTATGAGGAAGTGATGTGGGCGGTTGCCGATGGATCGCACCTCGTCCGACAGTTCAAAGAAATCTACGAGAGTTCCTATCAAACTATCGTTGCAGCGAGGAAGGGCGATCCATTGCCCATCGAACGCTTTCGCATGCGTCTGTACCGTTTCGTAGAATGAGCTCACGGAGAGATAATCGTAAGAGAACGCAACAACTGGTATCGTTTTCGCGAGAACGTTGTACGGTATGTCGGTTGGCAGGCCCAGCGTACCGGTGTCGAGCTAGGCAAGGATCATCACTGACCTCGCCAGGATTGCCAGGGCTGGCGCCTTGGGTCGTTCTAGTTCGATGATCGCCAGCCTGGCGGGCCTCCGTAACTCCATGCCTCACATCGTCTTTCTGGATTTGACCGCGGCGGCCAAGGTGCCTTCGTCGAGATAATCCAATTCGCCGCCGATCGGCACGCCATGCGCCAGCCGCGAGACGGTGACATTGGCGCCCGCAAGCTGGTCCATCAGATAATGCGCGGTCGACTGGCCCTCGACCGTCGCGTTCAGCGCCAACAGCACTTCCTTCACGCCAGGATCGCTTGCGCGCCCGATCAGCTTGGCGATGGAAAGATCGTCGGGACCGATGCCGTCGAGCGGCGACAAAGTTCCACCGAGCACGTGATAGAGCCCGTTGAGCACGCCCGCCCGCTCCAACGCCCAGAGGTCGCCGACCTCCTCGACCACACAGATCAGCGAGCGGTCGCGCGCCGGGTCGCGGCACAGCGTGCAGGGCGACGCCGTGTCGATATTGCCGCAAGTCTCGCAAGTGAGGATGGTGTCGCGCGTCTCGGCAAGCGCGCTTGCCAGCGGCTCGAGCAACTGCTCCTTCTTCTTGACGAGATGGAGCGCCGCGCGGCGCGCCGAGCGGTGCCCCAGCCCCGGCAGCCGCGCCAGCAGCTGGATCAGCCGCTCGATCTCAGGCCCTGCCGCTACGCGCGCCATGCAATCAGAACAGCTTGAGGCCGGGCGGGAGCGGCAAGCCGCCGGTGAGGCTCTTCATTTTTTCCTGCATCGCCTGCTCGACCTTGGCCTTGGCGTCGGCATGGGCAGCGACGATCAGGTCTTCCAGAATCTCCGCGTCCTCCGGCTTGAGCAGGGACGGATCGATCTTGAGGCCGGCCATGTCGCCCTTGCCGGACAAGGTCACGACCACCATGCCGCCGCCGGAGCGGCCCTCGATCATGGTGCGCTCGAGCTCTCCCTGCATGTCCGCCATGCGGCCTTGCAGCGCCTGAGCCTGCTTCATCATCTCGGCGAAATTCTTCATCTAGTTGGTCCCGTCCTCTTTGAAGTCTTCGGGCTCGTCGGCACTGCCGGGAAGCGACGCGGGCTCGGCCGGCTTGACGACCGGTCGCACCGAGGCAATGCGTGCGCCCGGAAAATGCTGCATCACTTCTTGCACCGCCGGGTGGGCGCGAACCGTCTCGATCTCGCGCGCCTCCCGCTCGCGGCGCTGCACCCCGAGCGGCACCGCGCCATCCTCGTCGCTCACTGCAACCATCCATACGCGTCCGGTCCAGGCCTTGAGCTTGCGCATCAGCTCCTGGCCGAGCTCGCGCGGCGCCTGCGGCAGCGGATTGATCTCGATCGTGCCGGGCTTGAAGCGCACCAGGCGGACCTGCTCCATAAGCGCGTGTTTGAGCTTCAGATCGCGCTTGGTTTCGGCCAGCAGGACGACATCCTCGAAGCTGCTCGGCTCTGGCAGCGGCGGAGCCGGTACGGCCGGTGCAGCCGGTTCGTCGTCGAGCGGAGGCGAAGGGTCCTCCCCAGGGGGCGGCTCAAGCGTCTCGGCGCGACGCGTCTCGGCCCGGGCAGGCTCGGGCTTGCGCGACGGCTTCGGCTGGGATGCGGACGCGCCTTCGCCAGAAGCGGCGCTCCCGTCCTCGCGCAGGCGGCGGGCAAGGTCTCCCGGCGGCGGCAGGTCCGCCGCGTAGGCCAGTCTGACCAGGACCATGGCGGCGGCGGCGGACGGGCGCGGGCTGTTGCGCACCTCGTCATGCCCCTTAAGCAGCATCTGCCAGGCGCGGGCCAGCGCCGGCATCTTCAGGCGCTCCGCCAGGTCCGCTGCGCGAGCGCGTTCGGCTTCGCTGGCGGCGGGATCGGCGCTCGCCGCGCCGGCCGCCTTGACCAAGGTCACGGCATGCACCGCATCGGCCAGATCGGCGATGACTTGCCCCGGCTCGGCGCCGTCCCTAGTGAGCGCTTCGAGCTGCCGCAGCGCCGCGCCGGCGTCGCCTTTCAGCACTGTCTCCATCAGGTCGAAGATGCGAGTGCGGTCGGCAAGGCCGAGCAGCCCACGTACCGCGTCTGCCTTGACCTCGTTGCCGCCGAAGGCGATGGCGCGGTCGAGGATGGAGAGCGCGTCCCGCACCGAGCCTTCCGCAGCGCGGGCGATCAGCGCCAGAGCCGGGCGCTCGGCCTGCGCGCCCTCGGCCTCGGCGACGCGGCCAAGATGCTCGATCAGCGGCTCGATCTCGATGCGCCTCAGGTCGAAGCGCTGGCAGCGCGAGAGCACCGTCACCGGCACCTTGCGCGCCTCGGTGGTGGCGAAGATGAACTTCACATGCTGGGGTGGCTCTTCCAGCGTCTTGAGCAGGCCGGCGAAGGCCGGCTTCGACAGCATGTGCACCTCGTCGAGAATGTAGACTTTGTAGCGGGCGAGGTTCGGCTTGTAGTGGGCGCTGTCGATCAGCTCGCGAATATCGTCGATGCCGGTATGCGAGGCGGCATCCATCTCGACCACGTCGAGATGCCGGCTCTCCAGGATGGCGCGGCAATGCACGCCCTCCTCGGTCATGTCGAGGGTCGGGCCAGCGACGCCGGGCGCCTCGTAGTTCAGCGCACGGGCGATCAGCCGCGCGGTCGTGGTCTTGCCCACGCCGCGCACACCGGTGAGCATGTAGGCCTGGGCGATGCGGCCCGAGGCGAACGCGTTCCTGAGCGTCCGCACCATCGCCTCCTGGCCAATCAGCTCGCCGAAGGCCCTTGGACGATATTTGCGGGCCAGCGCCGCATGGCTCTCAGGCGGCGCCGGCGCGGCTTCGGCCTTGCCTTTGGCGGGACGCTTCGCGCTCTTCTGGTCTTGGACATCGGCCATGGATGGGCGGAACTTTCACGCGAAAGGGCTTTGAACACCGGCGGCGAGGCCGTTACGCATCATACACTTGGGGCGAGGTGGGAGGCTGGACGAGCAACCCGCGAAACGCTCGTTAGGGCTGCTTCCTTCCGGACCTGACCCGGTTGGCGAGGCACGCGCCTGCTGCCAACCTCCCTAGGGGAGTATATCGGGGATAGCGGTCCCTGTGGCAACCCAATGAAAGTCGCTGCGTCCCCTGGGGAAAGATGGCTGCAATTTTCGAACTTTCCCGTTCGTTACCGAGCGAACTTTCCCTGGGTGTTGCCCAGGAATCAACACATGAAGCCGTAGTATCGCCGAAGGAGAAGCAACAGCACTCAAGGGGCCGATGCCGTCCTTCGAACGGATCAGCAAGATCATCGCCTTCCTCCGGTCGGAAAACCCGGTGGAAGACATTTCCGTCAATCCGGTCGTCCAGCATCCGCACAATACGAGCCGGAGCATCCCCGAGCGTTTGCCCGCCGCGAAGATCAAGGAACTATCGGCGCTCGACCCGGCGAAGGCGCTGACCGCCACCGCGGAAGAGTGGGCCGGGATCGCCCTGGCGATCGGGCTTAGCGTCTATTTCTGGCACCCCCTGCTCTATGTCATCGCGGTGATCTTCATCGGCGCACGCCAGCATGCGCTGCTCATCCTGGGGCACGACGCCTCGCATTTCCGCTATTTGCCCAAGCGCTGGCAGAACGATCTGTTCGCCAATCTGTTCTTGATGTGGCCGACCTTCGCCTCGGTCGAGGCCTTCCGCAAGTTTCACGGGACGCATCACCAATATACGAACCTTGCCAATGACGGGAACCGCCATATCTGGCAGACCCACGACGCCGCGGGCGAGCTCGCGCCCGATTGGCAGTTTCCGAAGACGCGGACGGAGCTGGCGCTGGTCTTGTTGCGCCGCGCCGCCTTCCTGACCGGCCTGTTCTGGATCGTTCGCGGCCTGATCGGCTCGACCCTGATCCCCTCACCCGGATGGATGCGCGCCGCCAGGCTCGGCTTTTACGGGTCGATCGCCGCGGCACTGACCTATTTCGGCGGCTGGTATGCGTTCCTGCTCTACTGGATCGTGCCGTTCTGCACCTGGCATATCGCGGCGCAGTATGCGCGCCTGATCTGCGAGCATAGCGCGGTCGAGAGCGACGAAGAGGAATATGCGCTCACCCGCACGACGATCCCGACCTGGCTCGAATCGATCTTCGTGCTGCCGCGGAATGTGGGCTATCACATCGAGCATCACTGGTACCCTAGCGTCCCCTTCTACCGTTTGCCTGAGCTGCACCAGGCGCTGATGGAACGCCAGGGTTTCCAGGCACATGCCGTGGTCAGGCGCTCGCTCGTCGCATCGCTCGGCGAGTGCGTCAGGCCGCAAGAACCGGAAGCCGTTCCGAAATCGGCCCACTAGGCTTTGACTGCGCGGCCGGCTGTTCTGTTCACGGCGCGGGTTTGAGCACCCTGCCAGCCGATAGGCCTGCTAGAGCGCCTTGAGGCCGTCACGGAACGGGCTAGCCGGATAGGTGCCGAGCACGGTCACCTCGCTGGAGAAGAAAGCGAGCTCCTCCATCGCCAGCTTGACCAGCCGCTCGCCCGGATGGCCCTCGATATCCGCGTAGAACATAGTGGCGTTGAACGAGCCTTCGAGTTGATAGGACTCGAGCTTCGTCATGTTGACGCCGTTGGTGGCGAAACCGCCAAGCGCCTTGTAGAGCGCCGCCGGCACGTTGCGCACGCGGAACACGAAACTGGTGATGACCGGCCCGTTGCTCTTCGGCACGCGCACCGGGTCAGCCGCCAGCACGACGAAGCGCGTGGTGTTGTGCTGCGCGTCCTCGATGTCGGCCTTCGCCACTTTCAGCCCATAGATCTCCGCGGCAAGCCTGGAGGCGATCACGGCGCGCGTGCGATCGCCGGACTGGCACAACTCGCTCGCCGCGCCCGCGGTGTCAGCTTCCACCACAGGCCGCAGCTTCAGCGCGCGGATCATCTTGCGGCACTGGCCGAGCGCCATGACATGGCTATGGACCGTCTTGAGCTCGGAAAGCCTAACACCGGGCAGCGTCAACAATTGATGCCGCACCCGCTCGAAATGCTCGGCGACGATGTGCAGGCCGGACTCGGGCAGCAGATGATGGATGTCGGCGACGCGCCCGGCGACCGAATTCTCGATTGGGATCATGGCGAGCTTGGCCGCACCGGTCTTCACGGCAGCAAGCGCGTCCTCGAAGGTCGGGCAGGCAAGCGCCTCCATGCGCGGATAGGCATCGCGCGCGGCCAGATGCGAGTTGGCGCCAGGCTCGCCCTGGAAGGCGATTTTGTTCAAGCGCGGTTTGGCCATGGGTGAAAGGCGGGCTTCGCTAAGGGCGGGACTGAAGCAGCTGACGCACCCGCTCAAGGTCGCGCGGAGTATCGACACCGAGCGCGACGGTGTCAACGAGGCCGACATTGATGCGCATGCCGGCTTCGAGCGCCCGGAGTTGCTCCAGTTTCTCGCGCCGTTCGAGCGGCGACGGTGGCAGCGACACGAAGCGCCGCAGCGCGGCGCGCGTATAGGCGTAGATGCCGATATGGTGGTAGAGCGGCCCCTCGCCGTGAGGCGCGGTCGCCCGCGTGAAATAGAGCGCGCGCAGGATATTCCCGCCGAGCGGCGATCCCACCACCTTGACCACATTCGGATCGATGCGCTCCTCGGGTCGAGAGATCTCGGCGGCGATCGTGCCGATATCCGCATCTCCCTCGGCGAGCGCGGCCAGGCAGGCCCTGACCGACGCCGGATCGAGCGTCGGCAGATCGCCTTGCAGATTGACGATCGTGTCCAGCCTTTCAGCCGGGTCGCAGGCCGTCACGGCCTCGAACACTCGGTCCGAGCCGCTCACATGATCGGGGCGAGTCATCACCGCCTCGCCGCCCGCCGCAAGGACGGCGTCGCGGACTGGCTCGGCATCGGTTGCCACCACCACCGGGCCGCAATCCGCCTCGACCGCCCGGCGCCAGACATGCACGATCATCGGTTCGCCGCCGAGATCGGCCATGGGCTTGTCGGGGAGCCTTGTCGCCTTCAGCCGGGCAGGTATAACGATGAGACAGCTCATGATCTGCGTCAGTTAGCACGGGAACTTTTCCCAAGCGACAACTAGGCCGGCGGCGGATGACTTGGTTGCAACAGGGGGATTGGCCCTATAGTCTCACGCCCCGCCGCAAGAGCTACATGAAGTAGCCTCTGTGCCTCTGCTGGGGGGAATATCGAACATGCAGTATTACCGCCTGAATCAGATCGCCATGGCCGTGCTGGGCGCACTGCTGCTCTTCTTTGGCGCGCGAACCATCATCAATATCGCCTACGAGGAGCATCCGAAGGAAGGCTACGAGGTCTCGGGCGCCGAGGAAGAGGATAAAGGCGAGGAGAAGCCCGACAAGGGCTCGCAGGTCGCTGCCTTGCTCGCTAGCGCCGATCCCGCGCGTGGCGCGGACGTCTTCAAGAAATGCGCGATCTGCCACTCGGTCGACAAGGGCGGTCCGAACATGATCGGCCCGAACCTCTACGGCGTGCTCGGCCACAACATCGCAAGCCACGAGGGCTACGAATATTCCGACGCGCTGAAGGCGAAAGAAGGCGATTGGGACTACGAGAAGCTCGATCACATGATCGAGAATCCGAACGTGTTCGCGCCGGGCACCAAGATGGCGCTTTTCCCCGGTTTGCCCGACGCCAAGCAGCGCGCCGATGTGATCGTGTTCCTACGCAGCAAGAACGACAATCCGCCCTCCTTGCCTGAAGTCACGGAAAAGCCGGCTGACGAGGAGAAGCCTGTCGAGGAGAAGCCCGCCGAAGGCTCGGAGGTGCTGGCGTTGCTGGCGACGGCCGATCCAAAGCAGGGCGAGGCCGACGCAGCCTTGTGCAAAGTTTGCCACAGCTTGGAGAAGGGCGGCCCGAATCTGATCGGCCCGGACCTCTATGATGTCATTGGCCGGAAAATCGCATCGGTCGAGGGCTTCACCTATTCGCCCGCGTTGAAAGCGCATGAAGGCCAAGTCTGGAGCTACGACAATCTCGACCCTTGGCTGAAGAGTCCCCAGGCCTTCGCGGCTGGAACGACGATGGCTTTCCCCGGGGTGCCGGACGCCAAGAAGCGCGCCAACATCATCGCCTTCCTGCGGAGCTTGAGCGACAACCCGGCACCGCTACCGGAGGCTGCCGCGCCAGCGGAGGAGAAGGCCGAGCCGGCTGCCGCCGCGCCTGAAGCGCCTGCGGCCGAGCCGGAAGCACCGGCCGAGCCCGAAGCGCCTGCTGCTGAACCCGAGGCTCCCGCAGCCGCGCCGAAGGCGCCTGCGGCGGAACCTGAGGCACCGGCCGCCGAGCCCGAGCCGCCTGCTGCGGCTGAGCCCGAGGCGCCCGCCGCCGAGCCCGAAGCTCCCGAAGCAGCGGAGCCCGAGGCGGCGCCCGAAGAGACAGCCCCGTCGGCGGGAGAAGGTCCCTTCGCCAATCAGCCGCAGCCCGTCTATCCCGACGGCGCTCCCGGCGATGCACCCGAGGCAGGCGCGGGCGCGGAAGAGCCCGCGTCGATGGGCGAGGGCCCGTTCGCCAATCAGCCGCAGCCGGTCTATCCCGACGGACCGCCGGAGGGGGCCGAGTAGACGCTGTCGGCGGCGCCCGTGGAGAACTCGGGCGCCGCGATTTTCTTCGGCATGCCAGGCTGGAAACGCGGCGGCGTGGCCGCCCGACATGACCGATAATTCATTTGGCCGCTGAGCCCGCCATGCTAGGGTTTGGCGGCTTTTTTCATGGCTTCGGCCTTGCTGCGGGCCGCGCCTTGGACAAGCCATTATCCTCTCAGATGGAGTTGCTTGGCTGGTCATGACCTTGCTTCGCTTGGCCCTCGCAATCGTCCTCGCCGGCCTGTCCTCGGTCACTGCCGGCGCCCAGGATGCGCCCGTCCGGCATCATGCGCTGTCGCTGACCGGCGAGCCGAAATACAAGGACGGCTTCACCCATTTCGACTACGTCAACCCGGACGCGCCGAAAGGCGGTCTCGTGCGCATGGCCGATATCGGGGGCTTCGACAGCCTCAATCCCGTGCTCTACCGGGGCGAGGCAGCCGGCGGGCTGGGGCTCGTGTTCGAGAACCTGATGGCCGACAGCCTGGAGGAATCCTCCACCTCTTACGGGCTGATCGCCGAATGGGCTTCGTATCCTGCTGATTATTCCTCGGTCACCTTCAAGCTCCGCGACGAGGCGCGCTGGCATGACGGCAAGCAGATCACCCCCGAAGACGTGATCTACAGCCTCGAGGTGAACAAGGAGGCCAATCCGCGCATGGGCTTCTACTACAAGAATGTGTCGCGCGCGGAAGCCACCGGCGGCAACGAGGTCACCTTCCATTTCGACGTGAAGAACAATCGCGAGCTGCCCATGATCATGGGACAGCTCACCATCTTGCCGAAGCATTGGTGGACAGGAAAAGATGCCAACGGCGTGCAGCGCGACCCGATGAAGACGACGCTTGAGGCGCCGCTCGGCTCGGGCCCCTATCGCATCAAGGAGGTCAAGCCCGGACGCTCGGTCTCCTACGAGCGGGTGAAGGACTATTGGGCCAAGGACCTGCCGGTGAGCAAGGGCCAGTGGAACTACGACGAGATCCGCTTCGAATATTATCGCGACGAAACGGTGGCGTTCGAGAGCTTCAAGGCGGGCAATCTCGACTACTGGTCGGAGTCGAGCGCCAAGAACTGGGCGACGGCCTACGACTTCGCCGCGGTGCGCAACGGCCTCATCAAGCGCCAAGAGATTACCGTCAAGCGAACGCAGCCGATGCAGAGCTTCGTGCTCAATCTCAGGCGCCCGCAATTTCAAGATCGCCGCGTGCGGCAGGCCTTCGCACTCGCCTTCGATTTCGAGTGGGCCAACAAGAATTTGTTCTACGGCCAATATGCGCGGGTCGGCAGCTATTTCCAGGGCAGCGAGCTGGCCGCGCCCAAGGCGCTGCCGGAGGGACGCGAGCTTGAGATTCTGAGCGAGGTCAAGGAGGGCGCGCCGCCCGAAGTGTTCACCGAGATCCACAGCGTCCCGGTCAACGAGAACCCCGACGACATGCGCAACAATCTGCGCAAGGCGGTGCAGCTCCTGAAAGACGCCGGATGGGAGGTCAAGAACGGCGCGCTCACCAATGCCGCGACCGGCCAGCCGATGAAGGTGGAGTTCCTTCTGGTCTCGCCGCTATTCGAACGGATCGTGCAGCCTTATCTGCGCAATCTCGAGCGCCTCGGGGTCAAGGGCAGCATCCGCATGGTGGATTCCGCGCAATATACCAGGCGGCTCAACGTGTTCGACTACGACATCGTGGTTGGGAACTTCGCCCAGTCGGATTCGCCGGGCAACGAGCAGCGCGACTATTGGGGCTCGGACGCAGCAGACCGCGAAGGCTCAATGAACCTGATCGGGATCAAGAGCCCGGCGATTGACAAGCTGATCGACCGGGTCATCTTCGCAAAGGACCGGGAAGAGCTGATCGCCGCGACCCGCGCGCTCGACCGCGTGCTGCTGTGGAACGACTTCGTGGTACCGCAATGGTATTCGCCGACGGTACGCATCGCCTATTGGAACCGCTACGGCCAGCCCACGACGTTGCCGGCGCTCACGCCGGGCTTCCTGCAGGTCTGGTGGTTCGACCAGACGCTTGCCGCGCAATTGCCGGGACCGTCGAAGCTCTGATGGCGTGGATGCGGCCGCTTTCGCGATCGATCGCCTCCGGCGCGCTGTTGCTTGTTGCGATTCTGTCCACCGGGACCGTCGCGGCGGAGCGCCGCCACGGGCTTTCGGCCTTCGGCGACCTCGCCTACCCGCCCGACTTCACGCAATTCAATTACGCAAATCCCGAGGCGCCGAAGGGCGGCGACTTCTCGCTGGTCGGCTGGGGCGGCGTGACCACCTTCAACAGCCTCAACAACTACATTCTCAAGGGCGACGCGGCGCAGGGTCTCGAGCTCCTGTTCGACTCGCTGATGACAGCGGCCGCCGACGAGCCCGACGCCGTCTACGGACTGTTGGCGGAGAGCGCAGAGCTCGCCCCCGACGGCAAGTCGGTCACGTTCCATTTGCGGCCGGAGGCGCGGTTCTCGGACGGCACCAAGCTCACCGCCGAGGACGTGGTTTTTTCCTTCGACACGCTCAAGACCAAGGGCCACCCGATCTTCCGGCAGACCCTGCAAGACGTGGTCAAGGCCGAGGCGATCGACCCGCAGAAGGTCCGCTACACGTTCGACGGCGAACTGGTGCGCGACCTGCCGCTTACCGTCGCCACGCTGCCGATCTTCTCCAAGGCTTACTACACCAAGCAGCCCTTCGACGAGACGACCCTGGAGCCACCGCTTGGCTCTGGTCCATATCTCGTCGACAAGATCGCACAAGGCCGGAACATCGTCTATCGCCGCAACCCGGACTATTGGGGCAAGGACCTGCCGGTCAATCGCGGGCGGTGGAACTTCTACAAGATCCGCTTCGAATATTTCCGCGACCGCACCGCGGGCATGGAGGCCTTCAAGGCCGGCACCTACGATTTCCGCGAGGAGTTCACCTCGAAAGTCTGGGCCACCGAATACGACTTCCCGGCGATCCGGGCGGGGCGGGTGAAGAAAGAGGTGCTGCCCGACGAGACGCCGTCCGGGACACAAGGCTTCTTCCTCAACACGCGGCGCGATCATCTCAAGGACCCGCGCGTGCGCAAGGCGCTCGACCTCGCCTTCGACTTCGAATGGACCAACCGCAACGTGTTCTACGGGCTTTATGACCGCACGAAGAGCTTCTTCGAGAATTCACCGATGAAGGCGGAAGGCGAGCCCTCGGAGCAAGAGCGCGCGCTGCTCGACGGCCTCGGCGTGCCCGTGCCGGAAGAAGCGCTCGGCCCCGCCTATCTGCCCGCCAAGAGCGACGGCTCCGGCCAGGACCGCAATCTCCTGCAGCAGGCGGGCAAGCTCCTCGACGCGGCCGGCTACACCGTCAAGGACGGCGTCCGGGTCGACGCCAAAGGCGAGCCGCTCAAGCTCGAAATCCTCACCTTCGAGCCGACCTTCGAGCGTCTGACCGCGCCTTACGTGAAGAACCTCAAGCTGCTCGGCATTGACGCCCGCATCCGCATGGTCGACCCGGCGCAATATCAGCAGCGCCTCAAGGGCTTCGACTTCGACATCACCACCCAGCGCTATGTGATGCGCAACACGCCGGGCGTCGAGCTCAGAAGCTATTTCGGCTCGGCCGCCGCCAAGATGGACGGCTCGCTCAATCTCGCCGGCATCGACGATACGGCCGTCGATGCCCTGATCGAACGGGTCATCAGCGCCAAGAGCCGGCAAGAGCTGGAGACCGCATCCCGCGCGCTCGACCGCGTGCTCAGGGCCGGCCATTATTGGGTGCCGCATTGGAACAAAGCCTCCAACACGGTTGCCTACTGGGACAAATTTTCTCGCCCCGAGACGAAGCCACGCTTCGACCGTGGCATTCTCGACACGTGGTGGTATGACGAGGGCAAAGCTGCGAAACTGGCAGCCAACACGGCTGCTGCTCCCGAGCAGGCAGCCGAGCCGTCCTCGGGGCGACCGTTGCTCATCCTCGCCGCGCTGATCGGGATGCTGTTGGCGTTCTACTTCATCGTGCGATTGAGAAGGTCCGCTCGAACAGAATGACCGCTTATATCCTTCGCCGCCTCTTGCTGATCATCCCGACGATGTTCGGCATCATGCTCGTGACCTTCGTGATCGTGCAGTTCGCGCCGGGGGGCCCGGTCGAGAAGCTGATCGCCCAGCTCACCGGCACCGATACAGCCGCCACCTCGATGTTCAGCGGCGGCGGAGGCGACTTCGCCGGCAAGCAAGGCCAAGGCGCCGCGCCGGGCGACGTATCCGCGCCCTCCAAATATCGCGGCGCGCAGGGGCTAGACCCCGAATTCATCGCGAGCCTGGAGAAGCAGTTCGGCTTCGACAAGCCGGCCCATGAGCGCTTCTTCATGATGCTCAAGAACTATCTGCTGTTCGATTTCGGCCAGAGCTATTTTCGCGACACCAGCGTGCTCGGCCTGATCGCCGAGAAGATGCCGGTCTCGATCTCGCTCGGGCTGTGGATGACGCTGCTCGCTTATTCGATCTCGATCCCGCTGGGCATCCGCAAGGCGGTACGCGACGGATCTCGCTTCGACGTTTGGACCAGCACGGTGATCGTCATCGGCTATGCCATTCCGGGCTTTCTCGTCGCGGTTTTCTTAATCGTGCTGTTCGCCGGAGGGTCCTTCCTGCAGATCTTCCCCTTGCGCGGACTTGTCTCCGAGAACTGGTCGGAGCTGCCCTGGTATTTCAAGATCACTGATTATTTCTGGCACCTCGTGCTGCCCTTGACCGCCATGGCGTTGTCGGCCTTTGCCACCACGACCTTCCTGACCAAGAACTCGTTCATCGAGGAAATCCGCAAGCAATATGTGACGACGGCGCGCGCCAAGGGCCTCACCGAGCATCAGGTGCTTTACGGGCATATGTTCCGCAACGCGATGCTGATCGTCATCGCGGGCTTTCCCGGCGCCTTTATCGGCGCCTTCTTCGCCGGCTCGCTCCTGATCGAGACGATCTTCACGCTCGACGGGCTGGGACTGCTCGGCTTCGAGTCGATCGTCAACCGCGACTATCCGGTGGTGTTCGCCACGGTTTACATCTTCTCGCTGCTCGGCCTGTTCGTCAGTCTCATCTCGGATCTCACCTATACCTGGGTCGATCCGCGCATCGATTTCGAGACGCGCGAGGTCTAGAGCCGATGGACGCTCCCACCGACACGGCGATCATCCAGGAAGTCGCGGCGCAAGGAATCCCCACGACCCGCCCCTGGCTCTCGGTGCTGCAGCGGCGACGCTGGGAGACCTTCAACGCCAACCGGCGCGGCTACTGGTCGCTATGGATTTTTTTGGTTTTGTTCGTGCTCAGCCTGTTCGCCGAGTTCATCGCCAACGACCGGCCGATCCTGGTCTCCTACAAGGGCGAGCTGTATATGCCGATCTTCAAGGCCTATCCGGAGACGGCATTCGGCGGCATCTTCGAGACTCAGGCCGACTATCGCGATCCCGCCGTCAAGCAGATGATCGCCGACGGCGACGGCTGGATGCTGTGGCCGCCGATCCGCTTCTCCTACAACACGCAGAACAAGAACCCGCCGATGGCCTTTCCGGTGAAGCCTACCTGGATGCTGACCGAGGAGGATTGCAGCCTCGCGGTGGAGCGCGGCTTCCATCCCTGCAATGCCGAGCTCGAATGGAACTGGCTCGGCACCGACGACCAGGGTCGTGACGTGATCGCCCGCGTCATTTATGGCTTCCGGCTCTCAGTGCTGTTCGGCCTGGTGCTGACCGTGTTCTCGTCGGTGATCGGGGTGGCGGCCGGCGCGATCCAGGGCTATTTCGGTGGCTGGACCGACCTTCTGTTCCAGCGCTTCATCGAGATCTGGACCAGCGTGCCGCAGCTCTATCTGCTGATCATCGTCGCCGCGGTGATCGAGCCGAGCTTCTGGATCCTGCTCGGCATCCTGCTCGCCTTTTCCTGGGTAGCGCTGGTCGGCGTGGTGCGCGCCGAATTCTTGCGCGCCCGCAATTTCGAATATGTCACGGCGGCGCGCGCGCTCGGGCTGCCCAATATCAAGATCATCTTCAGGCACCTGCTGCCCAACGCCATGGTGGCGACCCTCACCTTCATGCCGTTCATTTTGAACGGCTCGATCACCACGCTGACTTCTCTGGACTTTCTGGGCTTCGGCCTGCCGCCCGGCTCGCCCTCGCTCGGCGAATTGCTGGCACAAGGCAAGGACAATCTCCAGGCGCCGTGGCTCGGGCTGACCGCGTTCTTCGTCATCGCCATCATGCTAAGCCTCCTCATCTTCGTCGGCGAAGCGGTGCGCGACGCGCTCGATCCGCGCAAGACATGGGCATGAGCGAGATGCACGGCTCGCATTCCCACGATCACGGCGCCGCCCACGCCAATAACGAGCGGCGCATGGGGCTGGCCGCACTGCTGACCGGCAGCTTCATGCTGGCGGAAGTGATCGGCGGCATCGTCGCCGGCTCGCTGGCGCTGCTCGCCGACGCGGGCCATATGCTCACCGACTTCGCCGCGCTCGCGCTGGCCTGGTTCGGATTCAGACTCTCGCGGCGACCGGCCGACTGGAAGCGCACCTACGGGTTCGACCGGTTTCAGGTGCTGGTTGCCTTCGCCAACGGGCTTGCGCTGTTCGCCATCGCCGCGTGGATCATCTATGAGGGCATCACGCGGCTGATGACCGCGCCGGAGGTGTCGGGCGGCATCATGGTGGTGATCGCCGTGCTCGGCCTGCTGGTGAACATTGCCGCCTTCATGCTGCTGCAGGGGGCGGACCGCGAGAATCTCAACGTGCGGGGCGCGGCCGTCCACGTGCTCGGCGACTTGCTCGGCTCGGTGGCGGCGCTGGCCGCCGGCGCCGTGATCCTGCTCACCGGCTGGATGCCGATCGACCCCCTGCTCTCGCTCGTGGTCGCCGCCATCATCCTGCGCAGCGGCTGGCGGGTGGTGGTCGATGCCGGGCATATTTTGCTCGAAGGCGCACCCGAGGAGCTCGATACGCGGGCGATCGGGCCCGACCTCGTCGCCAACGTGAATGGCGTCGAGGAAGTGCACCATGTCCATGTCTGGTCGATCACCCAGAGCCGGCGCATGGCGACCTTGCATGCCCTGATCTGCGACACGGAGGATACGGACCGCATGGTGCGCAATATCAAAGCGCGGCTCAAAGAGCGCTTCGGCCTCGACCACACCACCGTCGAGATCGAACGCGGCGCCTGCGCCGACGCTCCTCACCACAAGCTCAAGGCGTGACAATGGCCAAGAAGTCCAGCCGAAAGCTCCTCATCGCGGTCGAGAACCTTTCGGTCGATTTCCGCAGCGGCGGCAAGGTCACGCATGCCGTGCGTGACGTGTCGTTCGACATCGGCGAGGCCGAGACCGTGGCGCTGGTGGGCGAGTCGGGCTCGGGCAAGACCGTCACGGCGCTCTCGATCCTCAAGCTGCTGCCCTACCCCTCCGCATCGCATCCCTCGGGACGCGTCCTGTTCAAGGGCGAGGATTTGATGGCGCTGCCGCCGGGAGCGCTGCGGAAGATCAGGGGCAACAAGATCGCCATGATTTTCCAGGAACCGATGACCTCACTTAACCCGTTGCACACGATCGAGCAGCAAGTCGGCGAGGTGTTGACGATTCACCGCGGCATGTCCGACAAGGCCGCACGGGCGCGTGTGCTCGATCTTTTGGAGAAGGTCGGCATCGACGATCCCAAGGGGCGGCTGCAATCTTATCCGCACCAACTTTCGGGCGGGCAGCGGCAAAGGGTGATGATCGCCATGGCGCTCGCCAACGAGCCCGACCTGCTGATCGCCGACGAGCCGACCACGGCGCTCGACGTGACGATCCAGGCGCAGATCCTCGATCTGCTGCTCAAGCTCAAGGCCGAGTTCAATATGGCCATGTTGCTGATCACCCACGATCTCGGCATCGTGCGCAAGATGGCGGACCGGGTCTGCGTGATGAATAACGGCGAGATCGTGGAGCGGGGGGTGACGCGCGACGTCTTCGCCAGGCCGCAGCATGCCTACACCAAGCACCTCATCGCCTCGGAGCCGAAGGGCTCGCCGCCCCCGGCCGACGCCACGGCCAAGACCATCCTCGAGACCAAGGATCTGCGCGTGTGGTTCCCGATCCGGCGCGGTTTCCTGAGGCGCACGGTGGGCCATATCAAGGCGGTGGACGGAATCGATCTCGCCGTTAAGGAAGGCCAGACCCTCGGCGTGGTCGGCGAGTCTGGCTCCGGCAAGACGACCCTCGGACTGGCGATCTTGCGCCTCATTTCGAGCGAGGGGCCCATCGTCTATCTCGGCGACCAGATCGACAGATACGACTCCAAGCGCATGCGTCCGCTCAGGCGGCATATGCAGATCGTGTTCCAGGACCCCTACGGCTCGCTGTCGCCTCGGCTCTCGATCGGGCAGATCATCGAAGAAGGACTGGGAATTCAGAGTCCCGGACTCTCGCGCGACGAGCGGGACGCGCGGGTCTCGCGCGCGCTGAAGGAAGTCGGGCTCGATCCCGCCTGGCGCGACCGCTACCCGCATGAATTCTCGGGCGGGCAGCGGCAGAGGATCGCGATCGCCCGTGCGCTGGTGCTGGAGCCGAAATTCCTCATTCTCGACGAGCCGACCTCGGCGCTCGACGTCTCGGTGCAGGCGCAGATCGTCGATCTCCTGCGCGAGCTGCAGCGGCGCCACAAGCTCGCTTATCTCTTCATCAGCCACGACCTGAAGGTGGTCCGGGCATTGGCCAACTCGATCATCGTGCTGCGTCACGGCAAGGTGGTCGAACAGGGCCCGGCGCAGACGGTGTTCGCGGAGCCCAAGACCGAATACACCAAGGCGCTGCTGGCGGCAGCGTTCGAGCTAGAAGCTACGCGCGGCGCGGTCGCCACCTAGCGCGAGCGCCGGAACTCCGAGCGGGTTCGCACGTTGTTAGCGGACGTCACCCCCTGACACGACGTCACCCCCGACACGGAGAAATTGGACCATGCGCGGCGTACTCTTGTGGCTGATCGGAATTCCAATCCCGATCATCATCCTGCTTTATCTGTTCGGCGTCTTTTAAGACTAGCCTTCAGCGGCGGCGCTGCTCGATGAGCGGCAGCCGCCGCACACACATCACCTCATAGCCGACTTCCTGGATGCGCTGCTTCGCTATCGCGAAGGGCTCTCGCTCGACCGCCATGTGGAAGGCATTGGCGTGCAGGAACTCCGTGTCGCTCGTCATGATGCCGACATGGCCCTCCCAGAACACGAGATCGCCGCGTTGAAGCGGCGCGTCTGGGTCGAGGGGATGCCCGAGCTCGGCCGCCTGCATGTCGGCATCGCGCGGGGCCTGATGGCCCGCGGCCTCGACCGCGAGCTGTACCAGCCCCGAGCAGTCCAGACCGACGCTGGTGCGGCCACCCCACAAATAAGGCGCGCCGAGAAAGGCTTCGGCGACGGCGACGAAGTCGGGATGCGCCTCCCCGATCGGCACCGTGTGGCCGGCGAACACATATCCGCCGCCGGCAAGGGCGATGAACTTGCCTTCCGACTTGGCGGCAGTGACCAGCGCGTTGAGGCTGAGCAAGGCAAGCGGAGGCGTCTTGGGGTCTGGCTCCGGGTAGACATAGCTGCGCAAGGCAGCGATCCGATGGGTCGGCGTCGCGATCCGGGCGGTGAGGCCCTCTCCCGGCATGTAGCCGACATAGCCGTCGCGGGCGAGCTGCACCCAGGCCCAACCCTCGTGTTCCTCGAACAAGGTAACGGTCTCGCCGAGCAGCGACTCGGTGTCGAGCGTCGCGTCAAAGCGCGGCTCGCGCCGCAGAGGCAAGGATGGCGCGCCGACCTGGCGGAGCTCTCCTGTCACGTAACGCGCCGCCGCGACGGTCCCCCGCAATTGCTCGGCAGCCAGGTCCGCGCGATAAGCGTGCCGGCGCGGGTCGGGCAAGACCTTCTCGCTCACGACGTTCCGAGCTCGCGCCGGAAGAACTGATAGAGCGCGCGGGCGGCTTGCGGCTCGCCGCCCTTGGGGCGCCCCGGCTCGTCGCGCGGCACCCAGCCGAAGATGTCGAGATGGGCAAAGCGCTTGGCGTCGCGCACGAAGCGCTTCAGGAACAAGGCAGCGACGATCGAGCCGGCGAAGGCGCCTTCGGCGATATGACTCACATCGGCGACCGAGCTTTTGAGCAGCTTGTCGTAAGGCGCCCAGAACGGCATGCGCCAGAGCGGATCGCCGACTTCGCGGCCGGATGCAAGCAGGCCGGCGGCCAATTCGTCGTCATCGGTATAGAGCGGTGGCAGATCGGGGCCGAGCGCCACGCGCGCAGCGCCCGTCAGGGTGGCGATGGTGACGAGATAGTCCGGCGCTTCGGCATCGGCGAGGGCGATGGCGTCGGCCAGTACCAGGCGCCCCTCGGCGTCGGTATTGCCGATCTCCACGGTCATGCCGTTGCGGCTGGGCAGCACATCGCCCGGCCTGAAGGCGTTGCCGGCAATGCTGTTCTCGGCCGCGGGGATCAGCACGCGAAGCCGCAACGGAAGGTTGGTGCGCATGGCCAGGAGCGCGAAGGCGAGCGCCGAGGCGGCGCCGCCCATGTCCTTCTTCATCAGCGCCATGGCGCCAGGCGGCTTGATGTCGAGACCGCCGGTATCGAAGCAGATGCCCTTGCCGACGATCGTGACCTTCGGTGCGTGCTCGGACCCCCAACGCAGATCGATCAGACGCGGCGCGCGGTCGCTGGCCCGGCCCACCGCGTGGATCATCGGGAAATTGTCGGCGAGCAGCGTCGACCCTTCCGTCACCTTGATGGACGCGCCGAAGGCGTTGGCAAGCTCGCGCGAAGCGGTCTCGAGCTCCGCGGGGCCGAGATCATTGGCGGGCGTGTTGATGAGATCGCGGCCGAAATAGAGCGCCTCGGCAAGCGCCAAGACCTGATCTCGGTTTGCCCCCTCCGGCAGGACGAGGCGCCTTGCCTTCGCCGCCTTCGCCGTCTTGTACCGCGTAAAGCGATAGAGCCCGGCCAGAAAGCCGAGCGCGGCAAGCTCCGGGTCAGGCAACGGCGAGGCGAAACGGTAATCGCCCTCGGGCAGCGCGCCGGCCAACAGGCCGGTCAGCAGCGGGCTCTGCTCCGGCCAGTCCTTGCCCCCGGTCCCCAGCAGCACCCCGCCAAGCCCGCCTTGCCCGTCGGGCAGCATCAGCACCGAGCCCTGCTTGCCGGTCCAGCCTTGTGCCTCGACCCAGCCTCGCTCGGCCTCGCTCAGCCCGGTAAGCGCCGCGTCGGCCGGCGAAGCGATGAGGCGGACCGGCACGGCCTCCGCGCCGGCCGGGAGCAGCACATCTTCCAGCGCGCGGCGTGTGATCTCGAGCGTCATGGCTTTGCTTGGCATGGGGCAATGTCGGACTTGCTTAAGGCGGCGCATTAATGGCAGGGGAGCCACGGCAAAACAATGGCGGAAGGTGCGGGCATGGCGGCCAACGACTACACGCTGGTGATCGGCGACAAGAACTTCTCCTCCTGGAGCCTGCGGCCCTGGCTGGCGCTGACGCATTGCGGAATCCCATTCGAGGAGATTTGCATCAGGCTGCGGCAGCCGGATACCAAGACCGAGATCTTACGCCACTCGCCCGCGGGCAAGGTGCCGGCGCTCAAGACCGAGCGGGGGGTGGTGTGGGACAGCCTCGCCATCTTGGAGTATCTCGCCGAGCGGCATCCCGAGCATCGGCTTTGGCCGGAAGACGGCGCGACGCGGGCGGCGGCGCGAAGCATCTCGGCGGAGATGCATTCCGGCTTTGCCACGTTGCGCGACGACATGCCCATGGACCTGATCTCCCGCCTCCCTTCGCCTCCGATCAGCGCGGGCCTCGGGGCAGACATCAGGCGCATCGTCGCGATCTGGAAAGACACAAGGGCACGCTTCGGCAAAGGCGGCCCCTTGCTGTTCGGCAGCTTCACCTGCGCCGACGCCATGTATGCGCCGGTGGCGACGCGCTTCCGTACCTACGGCGTCGACCTCGGCGACTATGGCGACGACGGGACGGCAGCGGCCTATGCCGAGGTGCTGCTCGGCCTTCCCGCCATCGCGGCATGGACCGAAGGTGCGGTCGCCGAGATGAAGGGACGAGCCGGGACCTAACGAAGCAGCTTGGTTCGAGACCCGTAGGCTCACTAATCGCAGCCGCCGGGGGCCCTGAGCGCGTCGCGTCAAGCGCGTATTGTTGACGCCTGTCCCACATCCTTACATCGCGCATGGTCATCTTGCCGTAGCCTTCGAGGTTCGGCGGGCGCGTCTCGAGACGGACCACGTGCGGTTGCTGGAACTTGAGCTCGGCCGCTGCTTTCCTCGCGCGCGGCCTCGGGCTCGAGCTTTGACAGCTGGCTCAGGTGGATCGTGTCGACCAGCGCGTTGTAGACGGTCGTCTTGACGTCGTAGTATCGGCCAAGCGCGCCCGCTCGATCGGGGTCTTGCTCAGCTTTTGGCAAGCGGCTTGAGCTGGCTCACGGGAGCCGGTTCGGACTTCGGCGCGGCGGCGAAGGCGATGAGGGCTTGGGAGAGCGGAGGCGCGCGGCTCTTGCTTCGGCGCAGGCGCTTGGGGCGATGCGGGCGGCAGGGGAGGCGAATCCGCGGGCGTGCTCTTGTTTGCCGAACATATCTAGGCGCGCGACTTGGAAAGTCTGAGGCGAGCGAGGATGGGAGCCAGCACCGACTGGCGCTCGGTCTTCTGCTCCGACCGATCGGTGAGAAGGTTGGCAAGCGTGCGAAAGGCATCGGCCGCCTTGGACTTATCGGATACTTCCTCGATCATCTGCCCGTTATTGGCGGCCGTGCCGAATAATTGGGCGTCGAAATCGATGACCATCTTGGGCTCGAGCTCGAGCGCATGGCCGAAATCCTTGACCGAAATTTCCGGACGCTTGGGAACGCCCACCTGATTGAGCACGAGTATGGCAGGCCGGTCTTGGGGCCGTGAGCTCTTCAGCTCATCGACCAAGTTCTTCGCGTTGCGGAGATTGGCAAGATCGGGCGCCGCGGTGATGACCACATGGTCGGCCCTGAGCACGACCTGCTTGGCCCAGGCCGTCCAGAGATGCGGCACATCGACGGCAATCCAAGGAACGTTCTGGCGCACGACGTCGATCACCGTGTCGCAGGAGGCCGGATCGAGATCGTAGGGCCGGTCGAGCGTGCCCGGAGCGGCGAACAAGCGCAAATGATCGGAGCAGCGTGACAACAGCCGGTCGAGCAGCCTCTCGTCGAGACGGCCGGGCGTTGCCAGCGCGTCGGCGATGCCCTGCAAGGGATCCTGGTTGAAATCGAGGCCGGCGGTGCCGAAGGGCAAATCGAAATCGGCGATGACCACGTCGCTCTTGAGCGCCGAGGCGATGGCGAAGGCGGTGTTGTGGCAGACCGTGCTCGAGCCGGAGCCACCCTTGGACCCGACAAAGGCTATGACCTGACCTGCCGCGCCCGTTTCCGGATTGGTGTAGATGTCCGAGATGCTCTCGATGATTTGCAGCACATTGACCGGCGCCACGACATATTCGCTGACGCCGCGGCGAACCAGCTCGCGATGGAGCAGCACGTCGTTGACATGGCCGATGGCGATGACCTTGGTGCCCGGGTCGCACACCTCTGCCAGACGGTCGAGCTCGCCCAGCATGTCGGTGCGGTCGAGCAGGGATTCGATGATGATCAGGTTGGGCGTCGACGCGTTCTTGTAGAAGGCGACGGCCGCTTGGGCGCCGCCCATCTGCACGGTGACATGTGCCTTCGCCAGACGGCGATTCTGCGCCGCCTGTTCGATGATGGCGGCGGTGTCCTGGTCCTCGCAGAAGGACTGGATGTTGACGCGGGGAACGGGGCGCGCCCGAGGCGCTTCCGACGGCGGCTCATGCGCACGTTCGTACGCGAATTCGCTCTCGGCCGCCGTTTTCGGCGAATATGCAGCGTCGCCTATCACTGGCCTTCCCAACTCCCCTCGTTGACATTGGCGCGCTCCGGCGGAGGCTCGCCGGCCGGGGTCCAATCGGATCCCTCTTTCGAACGCCCCACGTCCCGCGGCGAATTGCGAGTCACTGTGACGGCGAAATCTCAACGCCAAGTTAATGGGCGTGCCAAAATAGCCGCTGTCGGCGGCGAAAAAAGGACGCGCCTCAGCCGCTTAGACGCCCTAGCGCCACGGGAGCGAAGTGCGAAGCCGGAAATCGCGAGGGGAGAGGTTAGCCGCCAAGCGCGGCCATGAAGGGGGTGTCGGGATAGACCAGCAAGCCGGCGCCGGCCAGGGCAATGCCGTAGGGAACGCCCGTCTTGGGGTCATGCAGGCGGAGTAGCCAGCCTTGCGCGGTCAGCAGTGCCGGGAGAGGCAGGCCGCGCCAAAAGATGAGCAGCAGCGTGAGCGCCCCGCCGAGCAGAGCCGTGTTGACGGCGTAGGGCAGGATCGCGCCGGGCCCGACCCAGAGACAGGTGGCGGCGAACAATTTGGCGTCGCCGCCACCGATCCATCCGAACGAGAAGAAGGCGAAGGTGATGGCAAGCGCCGCCAGCGCAAGGCCTATATGGAGGCCGATGTCGCTCCACCCGAGGCCCACCAATGGCGCGACCACGAAGAAGCCCACGGCCAAGACGACGCTGAGCCGGTTTGGCAATGTCATCGTGAAAAGGTCGGTGGCGGCCGCCAAGGCCATGGCGCAGGGAAAGATCGTCAATATCAGGAGGTCTTTGATCATCTGACGCTTTTGTCGCGTTTGCCCTGCTTTTCGCGAAGTGTGCGCCGAAGCCCTGAAGGCTGCGTTAATCGGCGCCCGCCGTTGAGCGGATTTCACTGTCCCTGGATACTCGACGCCAGGTGGTCGAACATATAGGCGACCTCGCAGCCCAGCTGGTTCACGCTGGAGATCAAGGCCTCGGCGATGTCTTCCGCAAGGAGGCCATATTCCATCGCGGTCGCACCGCTTTCGTCGGCTGCAAAACCTTAAGTCGCGCAGTCGTTCTTCGGCGCAGGCTCGCTCGAGCTGAGGCGGACCTTCTACGCCCGCCCGCGCAAGAGCCTCACGTTCGCCAAGGCGAGCTGAGCGGTCAGCGGATCCTCATTCCGCCGATCGAAGCTTCTAACCGGCGGGGAGCGCCGTCAGCGCCGCGTCGACAGGACGGGCAAACAAGTCATACGCATTGGCGCCCTCGACAAGCACGCTCAAGCGATCGCCGGGCGTCAAATTCAGCTGCAAGGGCAGAACCACATTGCCGTCGATTTCCGGTGCATCCCAGTGGGAGCGCGCGGTGACGCCGTCCTCGTCCACCGCATCGACCATCACCTCGATGGTCGTGCCGACCCGCGCCGCGAGCAGCTCCGCGCTGATCTCCTGCTGGCGCTGCATCAGACGGTCGTAGCGCTCTTGCTTGACCTGTTCCGGCACATGGCCGGGGAGCGCATTGGCGGCAGCGCCGCCGACATTCTCGTATTTGAAGCATCCCACCCTCGCGAGCCGCGCCTCTTCCAGCCAATCGAGCAGCAGCTCGAAGTCCTGCTCGGTCTCGCCCGGGAAGCCGACGATGAAGGTCGAGCGGATCGCGAGGTCCGGACAGATCTCGCGCCAGCGCCAGATGCGCTGCAGGGTCTTCTCCCCATGCGCAGGACGCCGCATCGCCTTCAGCACCGAAGGGCTCGCATGCTGGAAGGGAATGTCGAGATAGGGCAGCACGCGGCCGTCGGCCATCAGCGGCAGCACAAGATCGACATGCGGATAGGGATAGACGTAGTGCAGCCGCACCCAGACGCCGAGCGAGCCCAAGGCTTCCGCCAGGCTCAGGAACCGCGTCTCCCGCTCCTCGCCCTGCCAGGCACTCTTGGCATAGCCGAGATCGAGTCCGTAGGCGCTGGTGTCTTGCGAAATGACGAGCAGCTCTTCGACGCCGGCGGCGACGAGGCGCTCGGCTTCGCGCATGACGTCGCCGAGCGGACGGCTCGCCAGCCGACCGCGCAATGACGGGATGATGCAGAAGCTGCAAACATTGTTGCAGCCTTCGGAAATCTTCAAATAAGCGTAGTGGCGGGGCGTTAGCCTCACCCCTTGCGGCGGCACCAGATCGAGATAGGGATCGTGCGGGCGCGGCACCGCCTTGTGCACCTCGGCCACGACGGCCTCATATTGATGCGGTCCGGTGATGGCGAGCACCTGCGGATGCGCGGCGCGGATGCGGTCGGCCTCGACCCCCAGGCAGCCGGTGACGATCACCTTGCCGTTCTCGGCCAGGGCCTCGCCGATGGCAGCGAGCGATTCCTGCTTGGCGCTGTCGAGGAAGCCGCAGGTATTGACCACGACCGCGTCAGCGCCCTGATAGCTGGCCGAGAGCGCGTAGCCCTCGGACCGCAGTCTGGTGATGATGCGCTCGGAATCGACCAGCGCCTTGGGGCAGCCAAGGCTGACAAAGCCGATCTTCGGCACGGGTCTTGGCGGTGCTGCGGTCATTGCCCGCGCTTATACAGCGCGTCTCGCCGTATCGCCAACAGCACCACGTCAGCGCGCCGCCTCTGGCTTGCTGTTCAGGCCGCGGCTTTCCCTGTTAGGCTAGATCCATGATGCAGTACATTCTGGGAAGTGAGGCTGGGGGCTTTCACGCCCGCAGGCTTCGCTGGCGCGCTGGCGGCGCTCGACAAGCGCTTGGCCAAGCCCTGACTAGCGCAGGATTCGCTCGATATCGGGGTCGATAGGCTCGGGTTCCGCCTCTGGCGCCGGAGCCGGGGTGACCTGGGGCGCCTCTTTCCGGCCGGAACGCTGCCGATTGGCCGGCGGTCCATCGGCCTCATCTTCGCCGTCGTCCGGCGCCCCGATCTGCACATTGCCGAGCAGCCGGCCGATCGCTTCGCCGACCGGCTTGCCCTTGAACTTCTTCTCGAGCGCCTTGCCGATCTTGTTGACGGTCTTTCCCGCCTTGTCGGGATCGGCGAACATGGCCTTGATCTCCGGCCTGATGGCGGGGCGGTCGAGCGGCCCATCGATGCGCACCGGCAAGGACAGCCCGGCAAGATCGTTGGCGCCGCCAGCGCCCTCCGGGCCGGCCACGATCGTGGACTCCGCCAGCATGCTGATCGTGCTGTTGGTGAGGTCCACGTTGCCGGAAGCCGTCACCTTGAGCAGCGGGCTTGTCACCTGCAGATTGCTCGTCTCGGCGATCCCATTCCTGATGGTGAAAGTCCCGCCCAGCTCGCTGAACGCCGTCTTGGCGCCGGGCCCTTGGCGCATCTCCGGAATCTGGCCCTCGCCGAGCTGGCCGATCATCTCGGTGAGATTGACGCCCTCGATGGCGCCGTTGCTGACAGCTAGGCTCCCCTGGCCTTGCAGCGACGACTTGATCTCCTCGGTGTTGCCGCCGGCGCCGCTGATCTGCAGCGCGAGCTTGGTCGCGCCTTCGAGCAGGCTGATTTGCGCCGCATCAGAGAGCAGCGCCTTGGCCTGAACGCCGTCGAGCTGGAAATCGCCGGTGAAGGCCGGGACGGCCTTGGAGGCATCGAGCACGAGCTTGCCGCTGGCGTGCCCGTCATAGAGGTCCATGCCGCCGAGGGTCGCGTTGAGAATGCCGTCTCGGAAAGCGAGCCCGAGCGAGCTCGGACCAAATTCGAGATGCGACAAGCGCGTGTTGCGCACATTGAGGTTGACATCGGCGTCGAATGAAGCGGGCTTGGCGGCACGCGCACGCACAGGAGCGGCAGACGAGGTTTGCGATGCCGCGCTTCCCGTCGTTTCGGCCGGGTTGCTAGTGGCAATGTCGGCCTCAGGCTGGCCTTCCAGTCCTTCGGCGTCGGGCGAGGACTGGCGCGGAACCGCGCTTTCGGCGGGCGCGGCCGGGGCGGCTTGCGGCGCCGAGCCGCCAGATCTTCTCGGCTTGCGGGTGGATAGGAATGGGTTGAGATCGAGGTGATCGAGCGCCAGCGCCGCCCTGATATGCGGCCGCGGCGACTTCAAGGTGACCACCGCCTGGCCCTCCCCCCTCGCATGCTCCAGCGCAAAGCGCGCATTGCTGAAGGTGATCTCCCCCTTGTTCCATTCGAGCCGGCCGGCAAGCTCGCCGTCGCCGATCGCCGTGACCGCCGCGGGTCTCTCCCGCATCCACGCGAGCAGCGAGGGGATCGAATGCGCCTTGGCGGACAGTTCGCCCTGGCCGGTGAAATGCGGACGGGTCAGCATGCTGCCATCGAAGCGTATAGCGATGGCCCGCGTGTCGAGCCCGACAACCAGCTTGGCAGGGCGCTTCTGGCGTAAATCGGCGAGCGAGGTAAGTCCGAAGCTGAACTCGACGGACTCACCCTTCCAGGCAAAATTGCCGCGACCGGTAAAGGGCTCGGCCACCGCCGGCAGAGCCATTTTGGCGGCGATCCGCTCGATGCGCCGCTCGGTACCCTTGTCGTCATAGATGATATGAACCGCGCCGTCCTCGATGCGAATGTCCCTGAGCTTGACCTCGCTGCGCGGCTCGTCGCTCAGGTCTTTGATTTTGGCCTTGTCCGGCTTCGGCTTCTTTGGCTTTGCAGGCGCGTCGCCGAGACGGACGGTCAAGACCGGCCGCACCAGCACGATCTGCGAGGCGTCGATACGGCGGCTCAGCAACTCGCCCAGGCTGAGATTGAGCACGAGCCGCCCCACCGAGAGATCCGCCGTTCCCGCCTGCTCCTCGGGGTCGGTAATAACCGCATCGCTGATGATGACCCGCGGGCCCGGCGTGAAGAGCAGCGCCGTGGTGCCATTGACTTCGAGCTCGCGGCCGGTTTGTTCCTTGATCCGCGCGGCGACCCGATCGCGAACCCAATCCGCCGAGATCAGAAGATTGACGATGAGCAGCGCCAGCAGCGCGGTGCCGACGATTGTTGCTCCGGCGATCACGAACAGCCTGGTGCGGCGGGACATCGGCGGAAGCGCGAAACGCTTGGTCGGCGCGGGTTTGTGGCTCTGCATGGTGTTTGGAGCTCAAGTTCCCCGACTCTAGCCCGATAATTAAGGTGATAATAGGAACCGGCTGCTGCCGGGGAGGCTCGGCTTACCTCACCAGGATGGCATGATTGTCCCATTGAAAGCCGGAGTGATGCCGGGACATGGCGCCGCTTGCGTCGGCGGTGGCGAGCCATCCCTCCCCGCTGGTCAGGAGGAAGTGGGCAGCCTGATGGGTGGGCGCCAACCCGCAGCCGTCGGCCGCGTGATCGGCTTCCGCCTGCGCCGCCGACATGCTCGCCAATAGCAGAAGCAAAGCGGAAATCGGTCTCATAGCGAGTTGACGAAGGCGAGCAGCGCGTCGCGATCGGCCTTGGAGAGCGAGGCGAATTTGTCCTTCG
>DASQKJ010000105.1:0-2776 GCA_035630595.1 Methyloceanibacter sp. | reverse complement strand
AGCAAGCAGCCAAGCTCAAGACTCTTGAGGCCGCGTTCGTGAAGATGTTCCCCGCCGGCTCCGACAAGGGCGAGACCAAGGCTCTGCCCACGGTGTGGAGCGACGCGGCGGGCTTCCAGGCGGCCAGCAAGGCGGTGGACGCCGCCTACGACAAGCTCGCCGTCGCAGCGGGCTCGGGCGACCAGGCGGCACTCGCCACCGCCTTCGCCGACACCGGCAAGGCCTGCGGCGCCTGTCACGAGAAGTTCCGCGCCAAGGCGAACTGATCGCCGGCGCGATCTCGCAAAAAGGGGCGGCGACCTTCGGGTTGCCGCCTTTTTCTTTGCCCGAAATAAGGAGAGGCCGGTCGCTTGGGGAACGACCGGCCTCCTGTCAGCCCCGTGACTGGGGTGGGTGGGTGAAGACGAAGCCTTGGGTGTGGGAAGGGTGGCTTCGTCCTGGTGGCTGTCAGGCCACCGCCACGGGCTGGTTGGGAACTGTGAGCGCCTGCAGGACGATGGCCTCGGCGGTGAAGCGCCAGGTGCGCGATGCGTGGACCGGCGACAGGCGAAGCTGCTCGCGCATGTTCATCCAGCTGTCGAGACCGAAGGCGAGGTCGAGCGAGTCGAGCACCAGGTCGCGCGAGCCGGGATCGAGATTGCCGAGCTCGGTCGAGAACCACACGGCGATGCGCTCGCGCAGGAGCTTGCGCAACTGGGCGACGCCGAGGCCGACCGCCGGTGCCACGCTGCGCACGCGCTCGGCGAAGTGCCACACCGGCAGCCACTCCTCGAAGAGCTGGGCGCGGTCCGACACCAGAAGCTCGATGCGGTTGGAAAGCGGCGCCGCGGCGTCCACCGGGCGATTGCGATCGAACGCGCGGCTGACCGCAAGATCGAACGCCGCCGCGTAGAGGTCGGCGAGACTGGTGAAATGCTGGAACAGCGCCCGGCTGGATACGCCGGCAATCGTCGCGATGGCTGCAGAGGTCGGCTCGACATCGCCGGCCTGGATCAGGTCGAGCGTCGACTGGATGAGAGCCTGGCGTGTGCGCAGGCCTCGAACGATGCGGCCGTCCTGCGAACGAGAGACGTCGATCGGGAATCCGACAATTTTCATATTGAAACCAATAGAATAAGAATTGCTTTAATGGGTTTACTTTAACACGGGTCTAGGTCTCCGTAACTTGCAAAAATGCATATCTCGATCGATTCCAAGGCTGTATTTGCTGCATTTCTTTAACGGAGATAGACAGTTTTGGGTGATCTGACATTGCGCCTACCCTGCAATAATCGACGCCCCGGCCACCAGCATTGATGCCTTTTCCCGAATTTTTTGCATGGGTCAATCCCGTGGTCGGATCGACCTGTGGAAATTGTCCCCGAAAATATGAAAGGCCGGTCGCTTGGGGAACGACCGGCCTTCCTTATGAGCCCGCCTGGGTGTGGGGTATCGAAGCCTTGGGGTGTGTGGGAAGGGGGCTTCGATGAGCGGCTTGGGGGGCCGCCGGCGGGCTATGTCGATCTCTCTGGTGTCGGGCGCGCTTGGGTTGGGAGCGCTGCCAATTTCGTGAAAAGCCTTTCAGATATGAATTACAAGTAGGTACGACCGTCTCTAATGGAGGCAACTTAACAAATGAGCGGGGCCTCCGTCACCTGCAAAAATGCATATCAGGCTCAGACACGAACCCCGGTTTTGCTAGGTTTTGCTGCATCTCCGTGACAGCAGATAGTCGGAAAAGGGTGGGCTGGAATCCATCCAAAATGGACCAATTTGACAATTTATTATTATATTACAAATACTTAGGTCAGACTTGATTGCATCTGCAGGCTTCACGCGAATGCAAATTTGCCCGTGGCGCGTAAATCGGCTGAAAATCGGCACCCAATCGACATCGCCAACAGCCATGAGGTCTGTTTCGGCCCCATTTCCGTGGTAGACGGGCAAAATCCAGCGTCGGCCATCAGCGTGCGCCGTTTTCGGGAGTGCCTCATCGTGCGATTCGTCCGTAGCCATCGTGCTCTGCTTGCTCTTTCAGGCGCCGCAGCGTTGCTCGCCCTGGCCCAGCCGGCCGCGGCGGGCATGGAGGAAGCGGTCAAGGCGATGCAGGCGGGCGACATGCCAACCGCAGAAAAAGAGCTGCAGGTGCTGGTCAAGGAACGCGACCCGCGCGCGCAGTTCTTCGCCGGCCTCTACATCTACGGCAATCCCGATTCGAAGTTCTACGACGTCAACAAGGCGACGCCGATGCTGCTCGACGCCGCCGAACGCGGCTACGTGCCGGCCATGCTGCCGATCGCCGGCGCCTACGCCGAGGGCAAGGGCGTGCCGAAGAGTCTGTCCGAAGCCTACAAGTGGGTGGCGATCGCCGAGCGCTGGCACGGACCGGTCTCGCCGCAGGTCTACGAACAACTGTCGCGCGAGATGAAGCCCGACGAGATCGAGAAGGCCAAGGCGGCCGCCGCGGCTTACACCTTCAAGACGAAATGACGATGCTGCGCGTGGCAGTGCTTGCGGCAGCGCTTGCCGTCAGCAGCGCCGCGCTTGCGCAACAGGACGCGTCCGATGTGGCGCCGCCGCTGCGCTCGGCCGTCGCCGCCTATCGCGCCGGCGATCTCGGCACGGCGGAGGCGACGTTCCGGTCGATGGCGGCGCGTGATGCCGATGCCGAGGCCTGGCTCGGCGCCGTGTTGCTCGATCGCGGTCTCGCACGCGACGCGCTGCGCCACATCCAGCGCGCCGCCGACGCCGGATCGAGCGAAGGCGCGCATCGCCTCGCCATCGTTTACGCCCAGGG
>DASQKJ010000104.1:0-11072 GCA_035630595.1 Methyloceanibacter sp. | reverse complement strand
CATGGCCGAGACGCAGAAGCTGATCGGCATCTCGCTGGAAGGAAGCGTGGGGTGATGGGCAAAGAGGGCAGCACGAACTTTTGGTTCAGGCCGCGGCGCTACGGTCACGGGGCCCTCGCCGAGCACTTGGCAAGGCTGGGCGACGATCCTCGCTTTCGTGATCATCTTCCCCCTATTGGCGCTCGCCTTGTTCTGGGCGATGCCGAATCTGTTGGGCATCATCGCCGTCGTGATCTTCATCCCGGCGGCAGTGCTTGGCTTCATCGCCTTCGTCCGTAAGAAGACCGATGGGGAATGGCGCTGGCGCTGGGGCGACGACAAGGTGGGCAAGACCTGAGACGCTCAGCATCAACCTGGAGGGGCAGCGTTGGGTAACGCAGTGATCCTGGATGACGATCTCCGTGCAATGTCCGGCGATCAGCTCGCCGAGGAGGTCAAGCGCCTGCGCGCAGCCATCCGGGAGCACCGCGATTCGAGCGGTCACGATCTGTGCTGGCATCACCCCAAGCTCTGGGGGCTCCTGCCGGAGAAGACCGATCCGTTGCCGGTCGTGCCGCCATGGCCGGAATTCCTCGCCGGCTGCCTGAGATACCGCCGGTCCCTGGACGAGGCCTTCCCTGACCGGGTTCGCTCGGTCGGAGACTATGAAAGCGAAGCTGCGCAGGACTTGCGGCGCCGGAAACAGAGTCAGCATCAGACAGTTGGGAAGAAGTTGTAATGCTTGAGATCAAGAATTTGCACGTCAATGTCGATGGCCGCGAGATCCTCAAAGGTCTGGACCTGACGCTGCCCGCCGGCGAGGTGCACGCCATCATGGGGCCGAACGGCTCCGGCAAGTCCACGCTGGCTTATGTGCTGGCGGGCAAGGCGGACTACGAGGTCACCGCCGGCTCGGCCACCTGGAACGGCCAAGATCTGTTGACCATGGACCCGAGCGAGCGCGCCGCGGCCGGCGTGTTCCTGGCGTTCCAATATCCGCTGGAGATTCCCGGCGTCGCCACCATGACCTTCCTGCGCACCGCGGTGAATTCCGTGCGCAAGGCGCGGGGCGCGGAGGAGTTCTCCACGCCTGATTTCCTGCGGCTGGTGCGCGAGAAGGCGAAGCTGCTCAAGATCGACATCGACATGCTCAAGCGGCCGCTCAATGTCGGCTTCTCCGGCGGTGAGAAAAAGCGCAACGAAATCCTGCAGATGGCTCTGCTCGAGCCGTCGCTCTGCGTGCTCGATGAGACCGATTCCGGCCTCGACATCGATGCGGTGCGCATCGTCGCCGAAGGCGTGAATGCGCTGCGCGCACCCGACCGCGCCATGCTGGTCATCACCCATTATCAGCGGCTGCTCAACTTCATCGTGCCAGGCCGGGTGCATATTCTGTCCGATGGCCGTGTGGCGCGTTCCGGAGGACCTGAGCTAGCGCTGGAGCTTGAGGAGACAGGCTACGCCGAATTCGACGGCAAGGCCGCGTAGGGGAGCGCAGCGCGATGGATCTGCCAGTCCAGCAATTCAGGACCAAGGCCGAACAGGAGCTGCTCGATCTGTTCACCGGCGCAGCGAAGGCGCTTCCTGGCGCGCGCGATCCATTCGTCTCGGACTTTCGGGCCAAGGCGATCAAGGCCTTTGGCCGGCTCGGTCTGCCGCATCGCCGTATCGAGGCCTGGAAATACACTGACCTCCGTGCGCGGTTGACCGACGTTGCGCCGCTTTTGAAGGCCGAGGGTGTCGGCATCGCCGAGGCCGAGTTCGAGTGCGCACTCGGGACCCGTCTCGCCAACCTCCCCGCCTACCGTCTCGTCGTGATCGAAGGCGACCTCAGGACCGATCTTTCGGACATCGCCGCCTTGAAGGCAGCCGGGGTCGAGGCGGTTTCGCTCGGCCAAGCTCTGGAGAATCCGCCGGCCTGGCTCAAAGCCGCGCTGGCCCAGGCCGATCCGCGCGACGACGACGCGGTGCTCGCTCTCAATACCGCGCTGATGACAGGCGGCGCCGCCTTGCGCATCGGCGAGGGCGTTCTCCTCGACAAGCCCATCCACCTAATCCAGCTCGACGGCAAGGGCGCACCCGCCACGATCGTCACGCGCAATATCGTCGTTGCGGAGGCAGGCAGCGCGGGCACCGTGCTGGAAAGCTTCGGCAGCATCGGCATTGCTGGCCTTCAGCGCAATTCCGTCACCGAGGTCAGTGTCGGCGCCAAAGCGGCGCTCAAGCACCTCAAGCTGCAGCGCGAGGGCGAGGATGCCCTGCATCTCTCCACCTGGTTGGTGGAGCTTGCGGCGGACGCCCGCTACGACGCGTTTCAATACTCGACCGGCGCCTCGCTTTCCCGGAACCAGGTCTATGCGCGCTTCGCCGGCGAGAACGCCGCGCTCGACATTTCCGGCGCCTTTATGATGCGTGGCCGGCAGCATTGCGACACCACGCTGCTGGTCGAGCATCGCGTGCCGCATTGCACCAGCCGCGAGCTGTTCAAGGCCGTGCTCGATGACGAGGCCCGCGGCGTGTTTCAGGGCAAGATCATCGTCTCGCCCGGCGCGCAGAAGACCGACGGCAAGCAGATGTCGGGCGCGCTGCTCCTGTCGGAGTCCGCGGAATTCGATGCCAAACCGGAGCTGGAGATTTTCGCCGACGACGTGGTCTGCGGCCATGGCGCGACCTCGGGCCAGATCGACGACAAGCTGCTGTTCTATCTCGAAGCGCGCGGCATCCCAGAGGCGGCGGCGCGTGCGCTGCTGATCCAGGCCTTTGTCGGCGAGGCGCTCCAAAAGGTCGAGGACGAGACGATCCGCGAGGCTCTGGCCCGCGCCTCCGCCGAGTGGCTCGGCGTCGGCTACGACTGAAGGACGGGCCGATGACCGTGCTCACACCGTCGGCCAGGGATCTGCAAGCGGTAAGAGCGCCCTTCGACATCGAGGCGGTCCGCGCCGACTTCCCGATCTTGGCGGAAAGAATCCACGGCAAGCCCCTGGTCTATCTCGACAACGGCGCCTCGGCGCAGAAGCCGCAGGCCGTGCTGGACACCATCCAGCGCGCCTATGGGCAGGAATACGCCAATGTGCATCGCGGGCTGCATCATCTGAGCAATCTTTCGACGGCGAATTTCGAGAAGGCGCGCGAGACGGTGCGCCGGTTCATCAATGCCCGCTCCGACGAGGAGATCATCTTCACCCGCAACGCCACCGAGGCGATCAATCTGGTCGCCTCCTCCTATGGCGCTCCCCGCATCGGGGAGGGGGACGAGATCCTGCTCACCATCATGGAGCACCATTCCAATATCGTGCCCTGGCACTTCCTGCGCGAGCGGCAGGGGGCCGTACAGAAATGGGCGCCGGTGTCGGACAATGGCGAATTCCTGCTCGACGAGTTCGAGCGGCTTATCAGCCCGCGCACGAAAATCATTGCTTTGACTCATATGTCGAACGTGCTCGGCACCGTCGTGCCGCTGAAGGAAGTGGTGCGGATCGCGCATGAGCGCGGCATCCCGGTGCTGGCCGACGGGGCGCAAGCCGCCGTGCACCTTCCCGTCGATATGCAGGACCTCGATGTCGATTTCTATGCCTTCACCGGCCACAAGCTTTACGGGCCGACCGGCATCGGCGTGCTCTACGGCAAGCAGGAGCATTTGGAGCGGATGCGGCCCTATCAAGGGGGCGGCGAGATGATCGGCTATGTCACCACCGAGGAGGTGACGTACGCCAAGCCCCCGCACCGATTCGAGGCGGGCACGCCGGCCATCGTACAGGCCATCGGTCTCGGCGCCGCGCTGGAATATGTCGAAAGCGTCGGCCGGGAGGCCATCAAGGCGCATGAGGACGTGCTGCTCGATTATGCCATGCAGCGTCTGGGCGAGTTCAATTGGCTCAAGATTTATGGCCGAGCCGAGAACAAAGGGAGCATCATCGCCTTCAACATGGAGGGCGCGCACCCGCATGACGTGAGCACGATCCTCGACCGCTACGGCGTCGCGGTCAGGGCCGGAACCCATTGCGCCGAGCCGCTGCTCGCCCGCTTCGGCACCACCTCGACATGCCGGGCTTCATTCGCCATGTATAATACTGTCGGCGAGGTCGATATCCTGGTCGAGGCTCTGCATAAGGCGCGTGAGATGTTCGCTTAAGGTCGCTGCGGAAATGATTGAGAAGACTCAAAAAGAGGCACGCGAGGCTGAGCCCGAGGCTGCTCCCGAGGAGCCGGCCGAGATCAAGGCCTGTGTCGGCGCGACCGGCGGCGGGGAGGGGACCGGCTCCGCGATCCCGCCCGAGGAGCTCGAGCGGCTGCATGCCGACCTGGTCGCCGCGCTGAAGACCGTGTTCGACCCCGAAATCCCCGTCGACATCTACGAGCTTGGCCTGATCTACCGGCTGGAGGTCGACGACGACCGCAATATCGACGTGGACATGACCCTGACGGCGCCGGGCTGCCCGGTAGCCGGCGAAATGCCCGGCTGGGTGGAGAATGCTGTCGCCTCGGTGCCTGGCGTGGGCCAGGTGAAGGTCAAGCTCGTATTCGATCCGCCCTGGGATATGTCGCGCATGAGCGACGAGGCGCGGCTCGCCCTCAACATGTTCTAAACGGCCCGCTCTTGAACCATCTCGCGATTTGCCCCACTTTCAAGCCATGACCATCCACACTCGACCCCAAGTGATGCGCCTGACCGAAGCCGCCGCTGAGCGCTTGCGCGCGCTGTCATCCGCCTCGGGCAAGGAGGCGGGGGGCGTGCGCATCGGCGTGAAGAATGGCGGCTGCGCCGGCATGGAATACACCATGTCCTATGCGCCGGCCCCGGGGCCGTATGACGAGGTGATCGAGGAGAAGGGCGTCAAGCTGCTGATCGACCCGACCGCGGTGATGTTCCTGCTCGGCACTGAGATGGATTACCGCGCAGACCGCATGCGTTCGGGCTTCGTGTTCAACAACCCCAACCAGACGAGCGCCTGCGGCTGCGGCGAGTCGGTCACGCTCAAACCCGCCGCCGAAGTCTCCGA
Source organism: Methyloceanibacter sp. (assembly GCA_035630595.1). Taxonomy (GTDB): domain Bacteria; phylum Pseudomonadota; class Alphaproteobacteria; order Rhizobiales; family Methyloligellaceae; genus Methyloceanibacter. Next base: position 6,093 of record DASQKJ010000104.1, on the reverse strand, counting down.
CGCCGAATCACACTGAAGCGCCGGAGAAGGCGCCTCAGGCTCTCATTCTTTCAACCAGTGTTTGTCATGCCCGGCCTTGTGTCGGGCATCCACGTCTCAAGTCCATCGACCGCAACATGGATGGCCGGGACAAGCCCGGCCATGACGTGTTTTCAGGTTGTGGAAAGAAACGAGGTGGCGAGCCTAAGGCACCCGCACCGGGCGCATCATGAAGGCGGGGACGTGATCGCCCATGCCCCGTTGCTTTCCGCGCGACGGTTGTGGCGCGCTGACTTGCGGGCGCTCGGCGGGCGCGCCATGCGCGACATGGCTTCCTTTCCGCTCGCCGTGATGCTGTTGTTTGTGCTGATGGTGCCGGGGATCGGGCCGGCTTTCGTCCCGCTTCTTGGTCTCATGGCCGTTCGGCGACGGATGCTTTGCGGGATGGCCGGCCTCAGCGCCGGTGCCTTGCGGGCCTTTGCCCCGTCTTGAACGGCCGCCGCGGCGATGCTTGCCGTTTCCGTTCGGCCGGGCCTCCGCGGCTTCGCTCTGCTCAGCCTGGCTTGGCGCGCCGTCGATCCACGGAATCTCCTGACGGAGCATTCTTTCGATCGCCTTGAGCGCTTTGTGATCTTTCGGCGTCACCAGCATGGCGGCGAAACCCTCGCGCCCAGCCCGTCCCGTGCGCCCGATCCGGTGGATGTAATCCTCGGGATGAATGGGCACGTCGTAATTGAAGATGTGGCTGACATCGGGGATATCGAGTCCGCGCGCCGCTACGTCGCTGGCCGCGAGAAAGGCGATTTGCCCGCTGCGGAAGGCATCGAGCGTCGCCGTGCGCTGATGCTGGTCAAGGTCTCCGTGCAACGCGCCGACATTGAATCCGTGGCGCTGCAGCGACCTGAAGATAATGCCGACGTCTTTCTTGCGGTTGCAGAAGATGATGGCGTTCTTGACGTCGACCTCGCGCATCAGCCCCCTGAGCGCTTCGCGCTTGCCGGCCGGATCGTCGGGGGCCTTTTTCAGCCGTTGCACGATGGTCGCGGCGGCGGTGGCCTGCGGCGCGACTTCGATGCGTTCGGGGCTGTGCAGGAATTTGTCGGCGAGGCGTTGGATCTCCGGCGGCATGGTGGCGGAGAAGAACAGCGTCTGCCGGGTAAAGGGGAGCAGTTTGCAGATGCGCTCGATGTCGGGAATGAAGCCCATGTCGAGCATGCGGTCGGCTTCGTCGACCACGTGAATTTCGATGCCGTTGAGCAGCAGCTTGCCACGCTCGAAATGGTCGAGCAGCCGGCCAGGCGTAGCGATCACCACATCGGCGCCGCGATCGAGCTTGCGATCCTGCTCGTCATAGGAAACGCCGCCGATCAGCAGGGCAACGGTCAGCTTGTGGTTCTTGCCGAGAATCTCGAAATGCTCGGCGACCTGGGCGGCCAGCTCGCGGGTCGGCTCCAGGATCAGCGAGCGCGGCATGCGCGCCCGGGCGCGTCCGCGCTCGAGCCGGGTCAGCATCGGCAGCACGAAGGATGCCGTCTTGCCGGTGCCGGTCTGGGCTATACCCAGCACGTCGCGTCCGGTGACGGCGACGGGGACGGCTTTCTCTTGAATTGGGGTGGGGGATACGAAGCCTGCCGCTTCAGCGGCAGACACAACTTTCGGGCTCAGACCAAGATTTGAAAAGCTCATGCGTTAGCTAAAATTCCGCGCGACCCCGAAGCGCCACGCGTATCTTCTTTCTTTCTTTAGAGGCGCAACTATTTGCTGCAACGATTCGCAGCCGGTGCGCAACATTCGACTGAAGCAATGAGGTGGATATACCCTGCAAGCTCTTACCCTCAAATAAGGCGCTGGGACAATCCGCGCAAGGGGCAAATCTGCATCGCGCGTAAAACTGGCGTAATAGGGGACGTATAGGCTTGCCTCGGGCGTCTGCGCAGGGACGGACAATGGAACTGACGGGACGATGACGGACGCTGCCGACGTGGCGATCAGGCCGCCCTTTCTGTTTCTCGGCGCGCTCGCCATTGGCTGTTTACTGAGCCTGATCCTGCCGATCGGGCCCGGGCTCGGTCGCCCCAACACGCTCGCACTCCTGGTCGGACTGGCCTTCGTCTTGATCGGCGTCGTCCTGTCGGTCCTGTCGGTACGCGGCTTCCACCTTGCCGGCACCAGTGTGGTGCCGGGCGAGCCGTCGACGGCGCTGGTCGTGACGGGTCCATATGCGCTGACGCGCAACCCGATCTATATCGGCTTCGTGGTGGCCTATTTCGGGCTGGCCATCGTGCTGACGAGCGCCTGGATGCTCCTGCTGCTGATCCCGGTGCTCGTCATCTTGCAGCGCGGCGTGGTGGAGCGCGAGGAAGCCTATCTCGAGGGGAAGTTCGGCGAAGCCTACCGCAAGTACCAGGCTCGCGTCCCCCGCTGGCTTTAAACTTGTGCTTCGAGACGCCGCCTGCGGCGGCTCCTCAGCATGAGGCCTCACCCTGAGGAGGCGCGGGGCGCCGTCTCGAAGGGTGAACCCCGTAAGCTCAAATGTCGAGTTCGTCGGGTTTGGCGAAGGCGGCACGCTCCTGAATGAAGCGGAAGCGGGCCTCTGGCTTGTTGCCCATCAACTGATCCACCAGCTTGCCGGTGCTCTTGTCGTCCTCGGCGATCTCGACCCTGAGCAGCGTGCGCACTCTCGGGTCCATGGTGGTCTCCTTGAGTTGCCTGGGCATCATCTCGCCCAAGCCCTTGAAACGACTCACATCGACCTTGCCCTTGCCGTTGAAATCCGACGCGAGCAGCTTTGCCTTATCGGCGTCGTCGCGCGCATAGACGATCCTGGCGCCCTGGCTAAGCCGATAGAGCGGCGGGACGGCGAGATAGAGATGCCCGCTTTCGATCAGCCCGCGCATCTCCTGGAAAAAGAAGGTGATCAGCAGCGAGGCGATATGTGCGCCGTCGACATCGGCGTCGGTCATCACGACCACCTTCTCGTAGCGCAGGTCCTCCTCGCGATAGCGGCTGCCGGTGCCGCAGCCGAGCGCCTGAATCAAATCACTCAGCAGCTGGTTGTCGGCGAGCTTGGTCGAGCTTGCGCTCGCCACGTTGAGGATCTTGCCGCGCAAGGGCAGCACGGCCTGGGTGGCGCGGTCGCGCGCCTGCTTGGCCGAGCCACCGGCCGAGTCCCCCTCGACGATGAAGATCTCGGTGCCTTGCGCGCCGCTCGCCGCGCAATCGGCGAGCTTGCCGGGCAGGCGCAGGCGCCGCGTCGCACTTTGCCGGCCAATTTCCTTTTCCTTGCGGCGCCGCAGCCGCTCCTCCGAGCGATCGACGACCCAATCGAGCAGCCGGTTAGCCTGGCTCGGGTTGCCCGTCAGCCAATGGTCGAAGGCGTCTCGCACGGCATTCTCGACGATGCGCGCGGCCTCCGGGCTCGACAGCCGATCCTTGGTCTGGCCCTGGAACTCCGGCTCGCGGATGAAGACGGAGAGCATCGCGGCGGCCGTGCCGAGCACGTCGTCGGCGGTGACCTGGGCCACCCGCTTATTGCCGGTGAGTTCGCCATAGCCGCGCAGGCTCTTGGTGAGCGCCGCGCGCAAACCCGCCTCATGGGTGCCGCCATCCGCGGTCGGCACGGTGTTGCAATATGAGCTGAGGAAACCGTCATCGTTAATCCAGGCAATCGCCCATTCGACCGATCCCGAGCCTTCGGTCTTCTCGATGCGGCCGGCGAACAAATCCTTGGTGACCGGTTCCTGACCTTCGATGCGGTCGGTCAGAAAGTCCTTGAGGCCGCCAGGGAAATGGAACACGGCGCTTTCGGGCGTCTCGCTATCGCCGGCGAGCAGCGCCTTGGCGCACGACCATCTGATCTCCACCCCACGGAACAGATAGGCCTTGGAGCGCGCCATGCGGAACAAGCGTGCCGGCTTGAATTCTGCGCCCTTGCCGAAGATCTTGGGATCGGGCCTGAAGCGCACCTTGGTGCCGCGGCGGTTCTTGATCGGCCCTAGGCTCTTCAGCGGACCGTCGGGCGTCCCCCGCGTGTAGCTCTGACGATAGAGCTTCTGCCCCCGCGCGACCTCGACCTCCATGCTCTCCGACAGCGCATTGGCGACCGAGACGCCGACGCCGTGCAGACCGCCGCTGGTCTCATAGACCTTGGAGTTGAATTTCCCGCCCGCATGCAAGGTGGTCATGATCACTTCGAGCGCGGACTTCTTCTTGAATTTCGGATGCGGGTCTACGGGTATGCCGCGGCCATTGTCTGTCACGATGAGGAAGCCATCCGCTTCCAGCTCGACCTCGATCCAATTGGCGTGGCCCGCCACCGCCTCGTCCATGGCGTTGTCCAGCACCTCGGCGAAGAGGTGATGCATCGCCTTCTCGTCGGTGCCGCCGATATACATGCCCGGCCGCCGGCGCACCGGCTCCAGGCCTTCCAACACCTCGATATCGGCGGCGGTGTAGGCCTCGTCGGATCGGCCCGTGGACTTGCCGCGGGCGGGCTGCTTCCCGCCTTTGATCGGCCGCCTCAATTCCTCGTCGAGCCTGGCGAACAGGTCGCGTGCGGATGCGGCGGCTTTGCGCATGGGTCTCTTCGACACCAACGGCTCCACGAATCTCTCTGCACAGGGAACGACTTTAGCTCGCACGCGTTCGCGGCTTTTTCAAGAGTCCCGCTAGAGCCTGGAACCGTCAGGCGATCTTGCCCCCGCCCAGCCTGGTTATGGCGAGCACCGAGGGTCGCGGGGGCATACCAGGCTCGAAGTCGGGCCAGCGGGTGGCGGGATCGGCGAAGCTCGACGCCCGCTCGAAGCCCTTATAGCGATCGGTGGCGTCGGCGGAAGGATGCTGCACGGCGAGGAACAGCGTCTCTTGATCGGGCGTGAAGCACGGACCGCACATTTCCGCTCCCACGGGACAGCGGAAGAACAGCTTGGCGGTGCGCCGCCGCTCGCCCTCGGTCTCCAGCGCATAGAGGCCGTCGGCGCGGCCGGTAGGCCAAGGCTCGCCCTGGTCGGTCGAGATCCACAACCGCCCTTCCGCATCGACCGCGGCATTGTCGGGGCAGGCGAACCAGCCGTCGCTCGACGTCTCAGGGCTCCATAACGCGCCGACCTCCGCCACCGCGGGATCGCCGCAGCGGACCAGCAAGTCCCAGCTGAAGCGATCTGCCGCATGGTCGCCGTCCGGCGGGGTCATTTCCAGGATATGGCCGAACACGTTCTCGGGCCGCGGGTTGGCCGCGTCCTCCTGTCCGGCCGGACGCTCTTTGTTGTTGGTCAGGATCACATAGACGCGGCCATTGGCCGGATTGGGCTGCACGTCCTCGGGCCGGTCCATCCGCGTGGCGCCGAGCAGATCGGCGGCGAGCCGCGCATCGAGCACGACATCGGCTTGCGAATTGAAACCGAATGTTGGCGTCAGCCATTGCCGGTCGAAGACGAGCGGCAGCCAAATGACGCTGCCGTCGGGCTCGAAGCGCGCCACCGACAGCGTGCCTTCCGACAAGAGCCACATATTCGCGGCACGGTCATTCGGATCGTAACGGTCAGCCGACACGAAGCGATAGACATAGTCGAAGCGTGCGTCGTCGCCGCTATAGACGACCACTCTGCCGTCCTTGTTGACCAAGCATTCGGCCCCTTCGTGGCGGAAGCGGCCAAGAGCGGTGTGCTTCACCGGCATCGAGTTCGGGTCGAACGGATCGATCTCGACGATCCAGCCGAAGCGGTTCGGCTCGTTCGGCTCGTTATCGACATTGAAGCGGTCGACGAACTTGCCCCAGGCTTGCCACAGCCCAGGCACGCCGTAGCGTTCGTAGCTCTTGGCCTGAGCGCCTCCGAGACCCGTCGGCGCCTTGCCGCCCGTCGCGCAGAGATCGCTCCAGAAATAGCCGTGGAAATTCTCCTCGGCCGTTAGATAGGTGCCCCAGGGGGTCATGCCCCCGCCGCAATTATTGAGCGTGCCGAGGATGCGCACGCCGGACGGATCTGCGCTGGTCTTGAGCCGGTCATGACCGGCGGCAGGTCCGTCGACGCGCATCTCCGTATTGGCGGGGCTGATGCGGCGGTTGTATTTGCTGTCGAGCACGGGACGCCATGGGCCGTCCTCGCGCGCGATCTC
>DASQKJ010000103.1:0-55890 GCA_035630595.1 Methyloceanibacter sp. | reverse complement strand
TCCGCAAAGTCGCTCGGTGGCTCGACCACCTGGGCCGTGGCCCGGCGCGAAGTCCAATAGCGCAAGTCCCGGTTGACCTTGGCGATTCGTGGCTTGTCATCGGCGTCCTGGGCCGCGGTATGCTCGCGGTGTAGCCGTGCGAGCTCGGCCTCGATCAGCTCGAGCCCCTTGGCGGTCACGAAGTTGTGCGGCGATACCGGGCGATCCGGCAGGTCGTCGTAAACCTCGCCCCCTTCCGCCTCTTTGGTGAAAGCCTTGCTCATATAGCGGACTATACCATGCCTCGCCTTTGGGATGTGGCCAGCTCTCCCGCCGCATCGTCTGTGGGCAAATACGCCCTGTGCGACAGGACCCTCTGCCTAAACCCCTGGGCGCATGCTAAACTTTTAGGCAAGTAGCACGATAGCGTGCTGGGGGGATCGGGGGAACATCGATGATCGACGCAGGCAATACCGCCTGGCTCATCACGGCCACGGCGCTGGTTCTGTTCATGACTTTGCCGGGGCTTTCCTTGTTCTATGGCGGGCTGGTGCGCGCCGAGAACCTGCTCTCGGTACTGATGCAATGTTTCGGCATCGCCTGTCTGGTGTCGGTGGTTTGGCTGGTCTGCGCCTATAGCCTCGCCTTCAGCGGCGGGGGCGCCTGGATCGGCGATTTGAGCAAGGCGCTCCTGTCCGGAATGCCGCGCGACGCGGTTGCGGCGAACACGACTCTGCCCGAGACCGTGTTCTTCATGTTCCAAATGACCTTCGCCATCATCACACCGGCGCTGATCGTCGGCGCGTTCGTCGAGCGCATGAAGTTCAGCGCCGTCCTGCTGTTCACCCTGCTTTGGGTGCTGCTGGTCTACGTGCCGGTCACGCACTGGATTTGGGGCGGCGGCTGGCTTGCCGAGAGAGGATTGCTCGACTTCGCGGGAGGCTTGGTGGTGCATCTGACGGCCGGCGTCACCGCGCTGGTGCTTGCGGTCCTGCTTGGCCCCAGATTGGGCTTTCCCGACGAAGTCAAGCCGCCGCATGCGCCGTGGATGACGATGGTCGGCGCCTGCATGCTGTGGGTGGGGTGGTTTGGCTTCAATGCGGGCAGTGCGCTGACGGCCGGCGCCGATGCCGGTATGGCCATGACCGTGACGCAGATCTCGGCGGCCACCGCCACGCTGGTCTGGATCGGCATCGAGTGGGCGAAATTCGGCAAGCCGAGCTTGGTCGGCGCCGTCACCGGCACGATCGCGGGACTTGCCACCATCACGCCGGCCTCTGGCTTCGTGGGCCCCGGCGCGGCGCTCATCATCGGGCTGGTGGGCGGCGCCGTCTGCTATTTCATGGTTGGCGTGGTGAAGCGGCGCTTTAAGATCGACGACGCTCTCGACGTGTTCGCGGTCCATGGCGTGGGCGGCGCCATCGGCATTCTGCTGACCGCCGTCTTCATGGATGCGGCGCTTGGCGGAGTCGGTTTCGCCGAGGGCAACAGCATGGGCGCGCAAGCCGCGATTCAGCTCACCGGCATCGGCGCCGTTTTGCTATGGTCGCTGGTGGTAAGCTTCATCATCGCCAAGGTCGTCCATGCGGTCATCGGATTGCGCGTCAGCGCCGAGACCGAGGAGCAGGGCCTCGACCTCAGACTTCACGGCGAACGCGGCTACAATATGTGATCGAGGACGAGCACCATGAAATACATCATCGCAGTGATACAGCCGCACCGCCTGGACCCTGTGCGCGAGGCTCTCGCGGGCATCGGCGTGCAAGGACTGACGGTCAGCGAGGTGCGCGGCTTCGGACGGCAGAAGGGACAGACCGAAATCTATCGCGGGGCCGAATACAACACGCAATATGTGCCGAAGGTGAAGGTCGAGATCGCCGTCGATGACGAGATCGCCGACCAGGTGGTCGAGGCGGTCGGCAATGCCGCGCGGACAGGACGCATCGGCGACGGCAAGGTCTTCGTGCTGCCGCTCGAGGGCGCGATGCGCGTGCGCACCGGCGAGATGGGCGCGGACGCCTTGTGAGCTGAGCGTCCGTGGATTTCACCGCCTACCGCCAGCAGCTCCTGCAGCGGCGCGAAGGGGAAATCGCGCTCTGGCAATTGGTTCGCAATTTCTCCCAGTGGTTCTTCGACCTCTTGCGCAATTTCGTCCTGGTCGGAGGCCTGAAATATTTCTACGAGAAATCCGGCAGCGCGGTGCTGTTCTATCTGCATGAGTTCGCGCTGGTCGTGATCTTCTTCTATTGCCTGTCCTACGCGGACCAGTGGTATCTCAACCTGTTCGGCTTTCTCGAGAACAAGCGGATCGCTCACTGGCTCAACCGGGCGGTTAATTTCGGTGTCGCCGCGGCGCTGTTCCTGCTGATCAGATGGGGCGCGTCAGTCATCGTCGCCGAGATTTCCCACGCTAGCGGGCCCTAGGCTCGCGCCCGCGCCGCACCGGCCGCGAGGTGCAGATCCTTCACCGAGAGATCGAACTCGCGCCGCTTGTCGCGCTCCTCCTGGAGTCTGAGCAGATAGGAGGGATGGACGGTGATGAGGGCCTGGAAGCCCCGCAACGGAATGAGGCGGCCGCGATTGGCGTTGATGGTGAGCGACTTCCGCATCACCCCGCGCGCGGCAGTGGCGCCGAGAGCGACGGCCACTGCCGGCTGAACGATGTCGAGTTCGTTATCCAGCCGCCAGCGGCAAGCGTCGATTTCGCTGGTGTCGGGCTTCTTGTGCAAGCGGCGCTTGCCGCGCGGCTCGTCCTTGAAGTGCTTCACGGCGTTGGTGATGTAGAGCTCGCTTCGGTCGAGGCCGGCGGCCTCCAGCGCGCGGTTGAGCACCTTGCCGGCCGGCCCAACGAACGGGCGGCCTTGCAGGTCCTCCTGATCGCCGGGCTGCTCGCCGATCAGCATCAGCGCCGCGTCGGCGGACCTTCCCCGAAGACCGTCTGGGTCGCATTCTTGTAGAGCGGGCAACGTGCGCAGCCCGCCGCCTCGGTAGCGAGCAGCTTGAGCGCGCGCTGCGGATCGTTGACCCGCTTCTCCCTGAACAAAGGGAGATCAGGAATTGCATCTAGCGGCTTACAAGTGCGGCCAATTAGCCCTATATGGAGCGCGGGGGGCGCTGGGAGCAGCGGAAAATCGACGCTCCGAGGGTCCAAGAATGTTGCACGAGATGCCCAAACGCCAAGGCGCGGCGCTGGTCGCCCACCCCAACGACGCAATTGCCGAAATCGCCGGTCCAAGCCGTAAGAGTGCGTTGGCCAAGGCCGAGCGCCGCTCGCGCCCGGCCCGCGTCAAGGTGGTCCGCCCGGGCGCGCTTGGCATGTTGCTCAGGCCCATCGGCATCGCGGTCGGCATCGTGCTCATCGCCTACGCGATCGTCTCGCTCGGCAGCACGTTCTACCGGAGCTATTACCGCCATCTCGACCACAATGCTGCGGTCCACCCCGACGAAAGCGTGTTCGACATCTTCTTCGGTGCCAAGACTCTGCCGCCCGACGCGGTGGATCTCATCATCAAGGATGTCGACGGCAATCTGCGCAAGGTGGTGGCGAGCAAGTCCGAGGCCGACAAATTCGTCAACGATACGATCCTGATGCTCGAGGACGAGCGAGCGCGCATCAAGCAGGCGGCGCACGAGGATCTCGACCGCGCCTTTGCGCTCGCCTTCCAGGATCGGGAGCAGGCGATCGCCGGCTATGCCGATTGGTTCTTCGAGTGGAAGCGCTCTTACGTGGTGCTGAAGGAGACGATCACCTCTGCGGTCGCGCGTTTCCTGGAGGTCGGCAAATACGAGTCGGTGACCGAGGCGGTCGAGGCCGACGTGAAGGATTATTTCCTGAAGAATTACAAGGACCAGGTGCTGAAGCCGGAGCTGCGCGACCTGACCATCACCAAGGGCGTCGAGCAGGCTGCGCGGCACGCGCATGACAGCTATCGCCGGGTGATCGCCAATGGCGACATGCGGCTCCAGCTGTTCCTCGCGAAGCATACCAGTCATCTCGAGGACATTCCGGCTGCGACGCCGATGACCGGCCTCAAGCTCGATTGGGACGCGCAGAAATGGAAGGCGCCGACCTATCTGATGCAGGACCGCGCCTTCAGCGGCATCGCCGGACTGGGCGCGGCAGCGGCCGGAGGCACGGTGGGCGCGCTGGCGCTTGGGCCCGCCATCAACAGCGTGCTCTCCCAGAGCTTCGGGCAGTTGTCGCGTCGGGTCGCGACCTCGCTCGGCACGCGGCTCGCCTTCGCGCAGCAGGGCGCGATCGCGGGCACCGTGGTCCAGCCGATGGGCGGGCAGGTGGTTGGTGCTGCGATCGGCGTGATGATCGGCGCCGCGGTCGACTATCTGGCGAACGAGGCGAACGAGGCGATCAACCGCGAGAGTTTCGTCCAGGCCAACGAACAGGCGCTCGACGCCACCATCGCCACCTGGAAGTCGCGGCTCGAGGCTAACCTCGACACGGCCATCGATAAATGGTTCGACGACGCGCGGGCCTCGGTAGTTCTCGCCTCTAAATAGCTGAAATTGGCCGACTAAACCCTGTCCGTCGAGGGAGCGGGCAAGCGGATTTCAGTCGTATTTTTCCCGCTTACGGATATGCTGTGCCCCAAAGCCAAGGCGACGGGGATGGAAGAGAGCGTCAAACCGACAGCGCGGCCGGCCGCTTCGCGTTCCTTGCGGGAAGCGATCCGTCAGGCGCGGCTGGAAGAAGCCGAGCGGCTCGACTTTTCGGCCGATCGGCGCGACGGCGAGATCGCCAGGCTCGAGCTGCTGATGGCCGACCTGGAAGCGGTGCTGGACGAGCTTCCGCCGCATGACGACCGATTCCATCTCGTATTGGTGCCGAGCCGCCCCGCCCGGCTGTGGATCGACCTGTTCACCTATGCCGCGATTGACGATGCGACGGGCGCCTATCTCTTCATTCGCAACAGCGAGAACGGCAGGCGGACCTTGTTCAGCTCGGCCCATGTCGCCGACATCGCCGACCGCATCACGCGCTACATCGCCCATGAGGTCGTTCGCCGCGAGCGCCTCGAGGGCGCGCTCGCCGAAGGGGCCAGGGCAGCCCTGATCGCCGAGCCCGCGTCGCCAAAGGCTCCCGTGGGGGTGGTCATGGCCGCGTTCGGCATCGGCCTGCTGACCGGCGCCGCGGGACTGTTCGTAGCGGTCTGGCTCAGCGTCTCTTGAGGTGCGCTCCTCGCGCTAGGTCTCCCTCAGCACGCGCCGCTCGCTCTCCCAGACATGCTCCGGCGGTCCGCCGACCGAGCGCCCGATCATCTCGACGCGCCAGCCGCCGCCATTGCGCGCGATGGCGTATTTGTTATAGCGCGCCGCGGGTGTGCGCCCCTCAACCGCCTCGGAAGCCGAAGGCACGCCGACAATGATGGCGGGCCCGGTCGCGGTCGGCAGCTCGAGAGCGGTCTGCACATGGTTGTGGCCGTGCAGGACGAGCTCGGCGCCATGCCGCTGTAGCACTTTCTTGAACTTGCCCGCGTCGCGCAGGCCCCGATGCCAACCTGCCTGCGCGCGCAAGGGTGGGTGGTGGAGCAGCACCACGCGAAACAGTCCTTCCGCCTTGAGATCGCCGAGAGCCTTGCCGAGCAGTTCGCGCTGCGGGGATCCCACCTTGCCGGCGGCGATGAACGGCATGGTCGGGATGGCGGAGGAAAGCGCTACGAGTGCCACATCGCCGAAACGGCGCACGAAAGGGAAGCGTTCCTCTGGCGTGGCGAACAGCGCCTCGCCGGCTCTGTTCGCTTCCATATAGGGGAGCCAGTGCCCGGTGCCGGCCTCCGGATGCAGCCGCACATAGGCGTCGTGGTTGCCTGGGATCGCGGTGACCTTGTCCGGGGGGCCGAGATGATGCAGCCATTTCGCGGCGCGCAGGAACTCCTCCGGCAGGCCGAGATTGACGAGGTCTCCGGTGACGGCGATGTGGTCCGGCTCCTGCTCGACGATGTCGCTCGTGATGAGGTCCAGAATGTCGCGACGGTGCACATATTTCCTCCCGCGATGCCAATTGACGTAGCCAAGCACGCGTTTCGACATGAGCTCGCGTCGCCTGATCCGCGGCATCGGGCTCAAATGAATATCGGAGAGATGTGCTAGGGTGAACACCGGACACCCCTAGCGTGTCGAAATGGAGGGAGGCAAGACTGAAGCCGCTCGGGCTTGTACGGCTCAGGCCGGATCGCATGCTCACCGCCATGCTCCGCCCGATCTGGCGCATGCGGCGGGGGCTCACGCTCGGGGCGCAGGGCGTGGTGATTGACCCCGACGAGCGCGTGCTCCTGGTGCGCCATTCCTACCGGCCCGGCTGGTTCTTTCCGGGGGGAGGCGTCGAATGGGGCGAGACCATCGAGACGGCGCTGGCGCGGGAGCTCGAAGAGGAGGTGGGCGTAGCGCTCACCGCAGCGGCGGAGCTGCACGGCGTATTCTCCAATGTCGCGAGCTTTCCCGGCGACCATATCGCCCTGTTCGTAGTGCGCCATTGGGAGCGCCGCGAGCAGTACCGGAGGCGCGGGGAGATCGCCGAGGCACGCATGTTCGGGCGCGAGGATTTGCCGGACCGCGTCGATCCGGGAACGCGCGCGCGGCTTGCCGAGATTTTCGATCGGGTGCCGCTCCGGCCGCTGTGGTGAGCGTGGCCTGCTACTCGCCGGCAAGCTTCTTGGCGATCTTCGCCACGTGGTGGCCCTGGAAGCTAGCGAGGTTCAGCTCCTTTTGCGAGGGCAGGCGCGAGCCGTCGGGTGCGGCGATCGTGCCGGCGCCATAGGGCGAGCCGCCTTTGACCTCGCTGATATCGGGGAGGTCGGGCGCGGAATAAGGCAGCCCGACTACGACCATGCCGTGATGCAGCAAGGTCCAATGGAAGGAGACGATGGTGGTCTCGTTGCCGCCGCCGGTCGAGGTCGAGGTGAACACGCTGCCGACCTTGCCGATCAGCGCGCCGCCGACCCAGAGCGGTCCGGTCTGGTCGAGGAAGTTCCGCATCTGCGAGCTCATATTGCCGAAGCGGGTTGGCGTGCCGAATATGATGCCGTCATAGTCTGCGAGCTCCTGCGGGTCGGCAAACGGGGCCGGCTGATCGACCTTCATGCCGGCCGAGCGCATGATGTCCTCGGGCATCAATTCGGGCACGCGCTTGACGCTGACATGCACGCCTTCCACCGCGCGGGCGCCATGCGCCACGGCATAAGCGAGCGTCTCGGTATGCCCATAGGACGAGTGATAGAGAACGAGCAGTCTCGCTGTGTCGGCCATCGATGTTGCCCCGCCTTACCTCGCTAGGGGCACAGCTTCAGGCCCCTCCTCGTCAACTCTAAATGTAACAGATTCAAAGATGTGTCGAGAGCCGATAACGCCGGCGGCCGAGCCGATCCGGTATTCCGGACCCGTCCTAACGCAAATTATCCCCACGGCGCTAGACCCTGACGCGCGTCCATGATAGAGCACGGCCGCCATGTTGACGAAGACCGGCCCGAATGCGCTCTCCCGACGACGAGGCCGCGCGCGCCAAGCGCGGACTGCCTAGCCTCGCCGCCGACATTCCTTCTTGAAATGCCAGCTATACCCGTCGCGGCTTGGGGACTCTTCCCTCGGTGCCCTCTGGGATTTTCGGCCAATGTCTTCTTCAAGCTTTGAGATCCGCCTCGAAACCGACGGCGACGCGCAAATGCTGTCGGACCTCTCCGCACAGGCTTTCGGTCCGGGCCGCTTCAGCCGCAGCGCCTATCGCGTGCGCGAAGGGGTGCCGCCAGTCGCGCCGCTCTGCCTTTGTGGCTGGATCGGTGGCAGGCTGGTAGGCGGCATCCGCTTCACCGCGATCCGGATCGGGGACGAGGAGGGGGCTTTGCTGCTCGGCCCGCTGGTGGTCGACCCGATCGAGAAAGGCAAAGGCTTCGGCAGAGCCCTCATCGAAGAGGGCTTGAAGCGGGCGCAGGCCGAGGGATTCTCCCTCGTCCTGTTGGTGGGCGACATGCCGTATTACGCGCGGTTCGGCTTCAAGCCGGTTGCGCCGGGCAGGATCGTGCTGCCGGGTCCGGTCGACCCGGAACGGCTGCTGGCGCTCGAGCTCATTCCGGGCGCGCTCGGCGGGGCGAGTGGCGCGGTAAGGGGCTATGCCCGCTAATGGCCTTCGCGGAACCAGGTGGCCGCGAGGAAGCCGAGCAGCAGGCCGAGCGCGAGGAAGCCGCTGAAGAGCGGGAACAGGCGCACGCCTTTGACATGATAGGCGTCGCGCTTGTGCAGCCCGAGCCAGTCGTCGCCATGCATCACCTTGCCGCCGCGCAGCAGCACGAGTCGCGGCAATTCGGCGGCTTCCGCGTCGTTGCGTCCGAGCCAGAAATTGCCGCCACCGGTCTCGTTAACCACCGGCTTGAGCGCCGCATCGGTGGCGGTCACGGCTGAGAGTTCGCGCGCATTGGCATTGCCGACGGTGACCACGCTCGCCAGCGCGCCCGAGGAGATGCGGTAGACGCCCTGCTCGGGAGCGGTCAGCGCCTTGCGCCAAAGGCCGCGGTCGCCCTGGTCGAGGGTTACGGTCTCTTCCTTGCCGGACGGCGCGGTGACCATGACCGGATCGACCGCGTCCTTGATTGATCGGCGCTCGATCGAAATTGTCTGGCCGCGGCTGGTCGCCTTCAACGTTTCCTCCTCGAGGTCCGGCTCCTTCATCAGCCAGTGGGCGAGCCGCCGCAGCAGGTCGGTATAGGGGCCGCCGCCTTCATAGCCGCGCGCCCACAGCCAAGCATGGTCGGAAAGCAGCAACGCCACCCGGCCCTCGCCGCGCTGGCTGATGACCAGCAGCGGCTTGTTCTGCGCGCCCCGCATCAGCACTTCGGCGTCGCGGGGGTCGGCTTCGACCACACGGAACCAGCGTCCCCAGGAAGGCTGTTCCCCGGACGCGCCGGGCAGATCGCTGGTGACGGGATGCTTCTTGCCAAGCTCGGTGAGACCCGGCTTGAACGGCTCCTCGACCACCCGGCCGGAGGGGACCGCCGGAAGGATCTGGCCGAGCGGGGTGCGGAACAGGCTGAGCGGCGAGGCGTAGTCGTCCCCCGCCGAGACCAGCACGGCGCCGCCCTTCTCGACATAGCGGGCGACATTTTCGAGATAGAGCAGCGGCAGCACGCCGCGCCGCTGATAGCGGTCGAAGATGATCAGGTCGAACTGATCGAGCTTCTCCTGGAACAGCTCGCGGGTGGGGAAGGCGATCAGCGACAACTGGTTGATGGGCGTACCGTCCTGCTTCTCCGGCGGCCGGAGAATGGTGAAATGCACGAGGTCGACCGAGGCGTCGGATTTCAGCATGTTGCGCCAAGTGCGCTCACCGGCATGCGGCTCGCCGGAGACGAGCAGCACGCGCAAATTCTCGCGCACGCCCTCGACCGTCAGCACGGCGCGATTGTTGACCGGGGTGAGCTCGCCGGGAGCGGGCTCGGCCTCGATCTCAACGATGTTCGGTCCGGCATGACCGATATTGACCGGGATCGTGACGGTTTCGCCGATTTGCACGCTCCGCGTCACCGGGGGCTGGCCTTGATGGGTGACGGTCAGATTGGCCGAGCCGCCGCCGGGCGCCGCCGCCGTGTCGGTGACCTTGATCTCGATCTCCTGCGAACTGCCGACGATGCCGAAGCGCGGCGCGCTCAGCACCTGGAGCCTGCGATCGAACTCGCCCGGTTTGCCGGTGAGGAGCGCGTGCACCGGCGCGTCAAGGCCGAGGCCCGCGGCGGAGGCCGGAACGTCATGCACTTCGCCCTCGGTGATCATGACCACGCCGGCGAGCCGATCCGGCGGCACGTCGGCAAGCGCCTGGGCAAGATCGGTGAACAGCATGGTGCCGTCGCGCTCGCTGTCGGCCGAGGTCGACGTCGAGTGCACCCAGCGCACATCGAGATTGGGGAAAGCCTTGAGCTTCTCCTCCAACTCCTTGCGGATCGCGTCCGTCCGCCCCGTGCGCCCGGCGATCGCCTGGCTCTGGCTGTCGTCGAGGACGACGGCGAGCACGTCGTTGAGCGGCTCGCGCTCCTCCTGCTTTAGCTGCGGGTTGGCGATGGCGAGCAGCAGCAGCGCATAGCTCAACAGCCGGAAAATCGCGCCGCGGCGCGAGCGCCAGAACAGAAGTGCGAGCAGCACCGCGCCGGCTGCGGCCAGTCCCCCCAGGACAGGCCAAGAGACGAAGGGGAGAAACTCGATCGACCAGCTCATGGCGTCATTGTCCCAAACGCTCGAGCAGGGCAGGGACGTGCACCTGGTCGGCCTTGTAGTTGCCGGTCAGCGCGTACATCACGATGTTGACCCCGGCGCGGAATGCCATCTCGCGCTGCACCTCTCCACCGGGCACGGTGGGATAGATCGGCCGGTTCGATTGGTCGAGCGCCCAGGCGCCGGCTAGGTCGTTGGAGGTGATGATCAGCGAACTCACGCCATCGGTACGGCGCGACCGCTCGCTGCGCTCTGCTTCGTCCTGTGCTTCGGCCTCGACCCAAAGCGCGCCGCCATCCCAGCGGCCGGGAAAGCTATGCATCAAATAGAACGATTTGGTCAGCACATGCGTTGCGGGCACGGGCTCGAGCGGTGGAATGTCGAGCTGGCCGATGAGCCTAGTCAGCGCCTGGCCTTGCTCGCCGGCGCCGGGCAGACCGGTCTGGTGGTCGCGCGTGTCGAACACGATCAGGCCACCCTGCTTCATGAAGGCATCGACCTTGGCCAGCGTCGTGTCCGACAGCGGCTGTGCGTCCGCGCGCACTGGCCAATAGAGCACGGGGAAGAAGGCAAGCTCGTCCTTGTCGAGGTCGACACCCATCGGCTCGGCCGGCTCGAGCGCGGTGCGGGCGCGCAACACCTTACTCAAGCCCGAGAGGCCTTCCTCGCTGGTCCGGTCGATCTCGGCATCGCCGGTCACGACATAAGCGAGGCGGGTCTGCAACGAGGCTTTCAGCGCGAAATCCTCAGGTGTGGGGGTTGCGGCGGCGTCAGGGGCCGACTCTTGCGCGCGTACCGGCTCGGCCGCGAACGAGATCAGGGCCGCGGCAGCCAGAACGGCGACGCTCGCTCCGACGGCGGGACGGCGCAAGCGCAAGCCGCCACTCAGGAACAGCATGGCGAGAATGTCGATGGCGAACAGTCCGATGGCGGCAAAATAGAGCCAGGGCTCGAGCGCCATGGGCTTCTTCAGCGTGTAGCCGCTCGCCGTGCTGCCTTCGATCGGGCGCAACGGGGTCAGCACGGTCTTGGCGGCGACCAGGTTAAGCGCGCGCGCCGCGCCTGACGGCCCGTAATAACCGGGGGGATGATCCGGACCGGGCACGATATTGTCGATCTTGTCGGGCGCGATCGGCGCGGCGCGGAGCGGCGGCGCGGTGAGATGGCCGAAGCCGTCAAGGGTTTGCAATGGGGAAAGCGCGCTCGATGAGGTGGCGACACGGGAAGCGGGCGAGGCCTCGACCGAGGACGCGTCGCCGCCAGTCTCGATTCCGCTCTTGACGGAGCCAAGCGTCACCACCCGGCGAAGCATCTCCACGAACAGCCCCGAGAGCGGAAGATTCGACCAGTCGGAGTTCGCCGTCACGTGGAACAGCACGATATAGCCATGTCCCTGCTTTGCGGCGGTCACCAGCGGCGTGCCATCGGCAAGCGCCGCCCAGACCTCGGCGTCGCTGGCCACGGTTGGGTCCGCCAGAACTTGCCGGTTCACCCGCAAATCCTCAGGCACGGAGAGACCGCGGAACGGGCTCTTCTCATCGAACGGCGCAAGCGGCTGCGGCGTGCTCCATGAAAGCGAGCCGCCGAGCGAGCGGCCGCCGCGGCGCAAGGCGACGGGCAGCAATTCATCGCCGCCCTGCTCCAGCCGGGGTCCCGCGAAGCGGATCAGCACGCCGCCCGAGGCGAGCCAAGCTTCCAGCTCTTCCTGCGTGCCGGCAACCAGCTTGCCGATATCGGCGAGCACGATGGTCGAGACCTTGTGCTCGATGAGGTCGTGCACGGCGTTGGCGACATTGCCTTCGGTCGGTGTGATCACGTCGGCGTAAGGCGATAAAGCGCGCTGCACATAATAAAGCGGCGAAAGCAGCGGCTGGGCGGCCTCGCGCGATTCGCCTGAGACGATGCCGACCCGGTGCCATTGCGAGCGGGCGTCAAGCAGGTTGACCGCGCCGGCCGAACGTTCGTCGGCAATCTCGATGCGGGCGACCTGATTGCGGATCTCAAGCGGCAGATCGAAGCGGGCCGTGGTCTCGACCGCGTTCTCGGCGATCTTGAACTCGACTTCGCCGAGAGGCTCGCCGCGGCCGGTCAGCGCCTTGATCACGCCGACGCGCGGACCTGCGGCGCCACTCAGGACGCGGCCGGCAAGCTCGCCGCTGGCACCGGCGGCTTGCCCCAGGGCGAGCGCGGCGCCGTCCTTCTCCGGGCTCAGCACGGCGAAGCTGCCCGCGTCTCCGGCGAGCTTCTTGAGGGTGGAAGCCAAGACGTCGCCTTCGTTATAAGCCAGCCCGTCCGAGAGCCAGAACACGCTGAAATCGGTGCGGTCGCCGAACTGCTTCTGCAGCGTCTCGGCGAGCGCGGCGCGGTCGGGCGCGTAGGGTTCCGGGGTTAAGCCGCCGATGCGCTCGCGCGCCTGCTCGGCGCTCAACGGATCGCTGACCGGCTGGCCCGGAGCGGTCGGAGCCAGGACGACCGCGCGGCCGTCGCGTCCGGCGCGGTCGATTGCCGCCTCGATCGCCTCGCGCCGCTCGGCCCAATGTGCAGCCGACGCCCAACCATTGTCGATGACGAGGAGCAGCGGACCTTCGCCGGCGAAGGTCTGGCGATCCGGGTTCAGAACGGGGCGCGCCAAGGCGAGAATGATCAGCGCGGCGAGCAGCATGCGCAACGCCGTCAACCACCATGGGCTGTGCGCCGGCGTTTCCTCGGTGCTCTTGAGGTCCTTCAGCAGCCGGGTCGGCGGGAACACCACGACTTGCGGGCTTGGTGGGGTGAGGCGCAGCAGCCACCAGATGGCGGGAAGGGCGGCGAGTGCCGCCAGCATCCAAGGCTGCAAAAAGCCGATGGCGCCGATGGTCATCATGGCCGGCGCCCCGCTATCGGCTCGGCGCCCGCGATCGGCCGGGGTGGGCGGTAGCGATAGTCGCGTTCCGAGCCCGCCAGCCGGCTATGGATGGCGAGCAGCGCCTCCTCGGGCGGCCGGTCGGTATGATGCACGATGAAGGACCAACCAAGCCGCCGCGTCACGTCGGTGAGATCGATGCGGTGGCGCTTGAGCCGCTCTTGATAAAGCTCGCGCAAGGTCTCGGCGCGGCCGGCGATCACGCGTTCGCGGCCTTCGCTGGCCGCGAACTCGGTACGACCCTCGTAGGGCAGCGTCTCCTCGGCGGGATCGAGCACCTGGACGAGATGACCGCGCACGCCCTGCGCCGCGATCTCCTCGAAGCGCTCGGCCATTGCCGGGATCGGCTCGAGGAAGTCGCTGACGAGCAGGCATTCGGAAAAGCGGCTCAGCTTGGCGTTCGGCGGCAGGCTCGCGTCGCTCGTATCGCCGAGCAGCATCTCGGCGACCCGGCGGGCGGCGGCGCGGCCGGTAAAGGGCGGACCGTCCATCAGTCCCACTCGCTCGCCGCCGCGCGCGAGCAGTTCGGCAAGGGCGAGCGCAAGCACCAGCCCGCGGCTCTCCTTGGAGACAGGGGCGAGCGTGGAACGGAATCGCATCGACGGCGAAACGTCGACCCAGAGCCAGACCGTGTGGGCGGCTTCCCATTCGCGCTCGCGCACGAATAGATGATCGGAGCTCGCCGAGCGGCGCCAGTCGATGCCGGTGCGCGCGTCGTTCATGTCGTAGTGCCGGAATTGCCAGAAAGTCTCGCCCGGGCCGGCACGGCGTCGACCGTGCGTTCCGTGGGCAACGGTGTGGGCGACACGTTGCGACTCGATGAGCAAAGCAGGAACGCGCGCCGCCAACCCGTGGGCCTCGGCTTCCTCGCCTGAAAATGGCTGAAGCGTTCTCTGCCGCGCGGCCAAGCTCAGGTCACCCCAACGGCTCGATGAGCCTCGCCACCATGTGGCTCATGTCGACGCCCTCGGCGCGGGCGGCGAAGGTCAGCGCCATGCGGTGCTTGAGCACGGGCTCGGCGAGCTCGATGACGTCGTCGACGGAGGGCGCAAGCCGTCCCTCGATCATGGCCTTGGCGCGGACGGCAAGCATCAGCGCCTGGCTGGCGCGCGGACCGGGGCGCCAGGCGATCATGTCGTCGAGCTCCTGATCGATGCCGGTGCCGGGCCGGGCCGAGCGGACCAGCTTCAGAATGGCGTCGACCACCTGGTCGCCGACCGGCAGCTGGCGCACCAGGCGCTGCGCCACCATCAATTCGTCGGCCGAGAGGATGGTCTTGAGCTGACGCTCCTCGGTGCCGGTCGTGGCGAACAGCATGCGGCGTTCGGCGGCGGCGTCCGGGTAAGAGACGTCGATCTGCAGGAGGAAGCGGTCGAGCTGCGCTTCGGGCAGGGGATAGGTGCCCTCCTGCTCCAGCGGGTTCTGGGTGGCGAGCACATGGAAGGGCCGCGGCACGTCGTGGCGGATGCCGGCGACGGTGACGTGATGCTCCTGCATGGCCTGCAGCAGCGCCGACTGTGTTTTGGGGCTGGCGCGGTTGATCTCGTCGGCCATCAGCAGCTGCGTGAAGATCGGACCCTTGACGAAGCGGAAGCCGCGGCGGCCCGCGGCGCTCTCTTCCAGAACCTCGGAGCCGACGATATCGGACGGCATCAGGTCTGGCGTGAACTGGATGCGCTTGTTCTCGAGCCCAAGCACGGCGCCCAGCGTCTCGACGAGGCTGGTCTTGGCGAGACCGGGCACGCCGATCAAAAGCGCGTGTCCGCCGGAGAGAAGGGTGATCAAGGCAAGGTCGATGACGCGTTCCTGGCCGAAAATGATGGAGGAAGTGGTCTCGCGTACCTTCTTGATCTTGTTACCCACCTCCTCGATGCGCTCGACGAGCTGGGACTCGGTTTGGGTAAGTGTTGTCATGGCTTCAGTTTGGCTCGATCCTGGTCAATTGAGGACTATATGGCCAAAGGCCCGGGAGAGTAGAAGCAGTTTGCGTGGCAAATCGGTCACAATCGTGTTGGTTCCGCCCTCCTGGCAGCGCTGGGCGGCGGGGCGGTGTTCACGCTCAGAAGCGGCATATAGTGATGACTGACCAGGACGAAAGAGACGTTGTGGTAGCACCTGAGAAGCTCCGCGGCAAAGGTCCTTCGGCCCCATTGCCAAAGCTTAATCTTTGCGGGGATATCGGCCTCAGGATCGAGCGCGACGGGACCTGGTACTACCAAGGGGGGCCGATCGGGCGCATGGCCCTTGTCAGGCTGTTCGCATCGGTGCTCCGACGTGAAGAGGATGGACGCTACTATCTGGTCACGCCGGTCGAGAAGGTTCCGATTACGGTCGAGGCCTTGCCGTTCGTCGCCGTGGAAATGTGGCCCGAGGGGGAGGGCGAGAGTCAGGCCTTGCGCTTCCGCAGCAATGTGGATGATTGGGTGACGGCGGGCCCCGGGCACTCTTTGGGATTTGAGCGCGGCGCGGCCGGGAATTTCATTCCCTTCGTCGTGGTTCGCGACGGCTTGAAGGCGCGGCTTGCGCGCTCAGTCTATTACGAGCTTGCCGCGCTTGCCATGGAGGGTCCGGCAGCCGCGGGACATGGGGTCTGGAGCGGCGGGGCGTTCTTCCCTTTCCCGGAGGAGACTCCGGGCGGCTGAGCGGTGCCGCGCCGCTCGCTTTGTGCGGCAAGCCTCGCTATGGTCTCCGACGCATCTCCAAACGAGGTTTCCCAGCTCTCGATGTTGCGCATCGCGCTGATCGACATTGTTCTGTTCCTGCTGCCGTTTCTCCTCTATGCGGCCTACAAGGTCGGGGTGAAGGGCGTGGCGCCGGCCGATCTATGGCAGGGCGCGCCGGTGTTCTGGCTGCTGGCCGCGGGGTGCGGGCTTCTGCTCGTCGTCATGGCCACTCTCATCCAGTTTTCCGGCGGGAACACCAAGGGCACCTATCATCCGCCGGTCCTGGAGGATGGCGTGATCAAGCCCGCTGAGATCGACTGACCGGGGGTCCCATGCCCGAGCACGCGCCGAAGGGCTCCGCAGCGCCAATGTCGTTGCAAGATGCCGAATGGCTGAAGCGCCCAGAGACCGTGCGCGTGTTCGCCGCGCTCGCGAGCCCCGGCCTGGAGACTCGCGCCGTTGGTGGCGCCGTGCGTAATGCCTTGCTCGGGGAGGCCGTGAGCGAGATCGACTTCGCTACTACGGCGCTGCCCGAGCAAGTGATGTCCTTGGCGCGAAAGGCCGGATTGAAGGCCGTCCCAACCGGTATCGAGCACGGCACGGTCACGGTGATTGCCGACGGCGTGCCTTACGAGGTGACGACGCTCAGGCGCGACGTCGAAACGTTCGGACGCCATGCGACTGTGGCCTTCACCGGGAATTGGGAGGAGGACGCGCGCCGCCGCGACTTCACGATCAACGCGCTCTACGCGAGAAGCGATGGAACGGTGTGCGATCCGCTCGGCGGCTATGCCGATCTCGTCGCCGGTCGCGTGCGCTTCATCGGCGATGCCGCGGAGCGCATCAAGGAGGATTATTTGCGCATCCTCCGCTTCTTCCGCTTCAACGCCTATTACGGCAAAGGTCCGCTCGATGAGGACGGACTGCACGCGGCGGTCAGACTGCGCGCCGGTCTCGATCAACTCTCGGCGGAGCGGGTCAGCGCCGAACTCAAGCGCCTGCTCGCAGCGCCGCGAGCGATGGAGGCGGTGGAGGGACTGTTCGATTATGGGCTGCTCCCGGCGCTGCTCGGCGGCGTGCCGCGGCTCGAACGGCTCAACCGATTGATCGCTATCGAGGCGGCGCTCGGACGCAGCGCCGATGCGGTGCTGCGGCTTGCCGCGCTTGCCGTGTTCGTAGCCGAGGACGCCGCGCGGCTGGCCGCACGCTTGCGCCTGTCCAATGCCGAACAGAATTTGCTCGCGCTTGCCGCCGTCGATCACGACAGGTATGCGCTTCCGGAAGAGGATGTGGCCAAGCGCGCGCTCTACCGCCTCGGCCCGAGCGAATTTGCCGCTTATGTGCTGCTCGCTTGGGCCGATTCGGGCGCCGCGTCCGACGACGCGGCATGGCGCGCGGCGTTCAGCCTGCCGGACCGATGGCGCGCGCCTACCTTTCCCTTGCGCGGCACCGACATCATGGCGTTTGGCGATCTACAAGGTCCGGAGATCGGGCTGATTCTGCGCCGGCTCGAGGCGGACTGGGCCGCGGGCGGCTTCGCCCTGTCGCGCGAGGAGCTACTGGCACGAGCGGCCGCGCTCAACCGGCAATCACCCAGGCAAGACCGATAAGCGTCGCGGCGAGAGCAAGCGTCACCGGCAGCAACGCGATCTCGATCAGGACATAACGCCCCCGTTCCTCGCCGGTGTCGATGCCGACATCGCTGTCGAGAAATTCGCGCAAGCTCGTTTGCCGCGTCGGCCAGCGAGGATCGTTGACGCTATAAGACGCTAGCAGCAGGAACAGCGTGAAGAAAATCGCGAAGAACAAGGTCACGATGGCGAGGTCGAAATCGATCTCGCCACGGGCCGCGAAAGCGAGCCAGGTAACGGCGAGGAACCAGAGAACCGCGCCGATGGCGATTTTCACGATGATTGGATGTACGCCGGCCTGGCCGGATTCCGTGCCGGCATCAGCCGATCTCATCGACATGGCGCCCTCCATTGATGCGCGCCCACACGTCAGCCGAATCTTCCAATCAAGCCGGAAGCGGAAGGTTCCGGCCGCAGGATGGACCGATTGACGCGGGAGGTCAGGCGAGGCGTTCGATCAATGCCATGGCCGCGGCAGGTGCCCGCAACTTGCCTTCGTGGATGAAATAAACGAACACGTCGCGCGGCTTTGCTTCGTGCTTCGGCGTCGCATCGACTAGCGGCAAGTCTCGTGGGACATCGCCCTTGGCCCAGACCTTCGCCCGCCCGGCCCATGCCCCGAGGTCCTCGAGCGGATAGGCCGCGGGGAGCGTGTCGTCGCCGCGCTGCAGCCTTGCATAGACGATGTCGCCGGTGACGTCGGCGATCGAGGGCCACGTCTCGGCATCGGTGAACGCGGCGCTGGTGCCGGTCTCGCGGAGCAGCGAGATAAACGTCGGATCGCGGAAGCTGGCATGACGTGCCTCGATCACATGGTTGAGCTTCAGCCCGTCGAGCTCGCGCGGCAGATGCTCGATGAATTGCGCGAGGTCGTCGCGATCGAAACGCTTGAAGGGCGCGAACTGCCACAGCACGGGCCCGAGCTTGTCGCCCAGCTCGGCGATGCCGGAGGCGAAAAAGCGCTCGATGAAACCCCCGGTCTCGGCGAGCACCTTTTGGTTAGTGACGAGACGCGGGCCTTTGACCGAGAAGACGAAGCCTCCAGGAGTCGCCGCTGCCCAGCTGCGGAAGCTCTTGGCGCTTTGCAGCCGGTAATGCGTGGCATTGATCTCGATCGAGGTCAGGTGGCTCGCGGCGTAGCCGAGCTCGTCTGCCTGCTTGAGGCCCTTCGGGTAGAACACGCCGCGCCACGGCGCGAAGCTCCACCCGCCGATGCCGACGCGGATCGTGCCGGTGGTTGTTTTGCTGCTCATCACTCCTCCGCGTCATCACCGGGCCGCTGCCTCCCGAGCGTAGCGAGGATGACGCAGTGGGACACGATGATCCAGAGCACAAACTCTGGGCAAGCCGTGCTGGATCGCCGGATCAAGCCCGGCGATGACGTGAGCGAGAGTGGTAGGGGCGAGGCAAAGAAAAAGAGCCGCGCCCGGGGAGGGCGCGGCTCAATACGCAGGGGGACATTCACGCAGGGACGCAAAGCAACTCAACGCAACTTGTGCATAGTTAGGCATTCAGGACCTAGAAGTCCATATCACCCATGCCGCCGCCTCCGGGCGGCATCGTCGGGCCCTTCGTCTTCGGCTTCTCTGCCACCATCGCCTCGGTGGTGATCAGCAGGCCTGCCACCGAAGCCGCGCCCTGGAGGGCGTTGCGCACCACCTTGACGGGGTCGATCACGCCCTGCTTGACCAGATTGCCGTATTCGCCGGTCGCGGCGTTGAAGCCGAAGGAATAGTCCTCCTTGTCGAGGATCTTGCCGACGACCACCGCACCGTCCTCGCCGGCATTCTCGGCGATCTGGCGGGCGGGGGCCTGCAGCGCGCGGCGCACGATGTTGACGCCGACCTTCTGGTCCTCGTTCGCGGTATTGATCTTGTCGAGCACCTTCTGGGTGCGGATCAGCGCCACGCCGCCCCCAGGCAGGATGCCTTCCTCGACGGCCGCGCGGGTCGCGTTCAGAGCATCGTCGACGCGATCCTTGCGCTCCTTAACCTCGACCTCGGTCGAGCCGCCGACCTTGATGACGGCAACGCCGCCGGCGAGCTTCGCCAGCCGCTCTTGCAGCTTCTCCTTGTCGTAGTCGGAAGAGGTGTCTTCGATCTGCTGCCGGATCTGCGCGACGCGCGATTCGATGTCGGCCTTCTTGCCGGCGCCGCTGACGATCGTGGTGTCGTCCTTGGTGATGACCACCTTCTTGGCGCGGCCGAGCATGTCGAGGGTGACATTCTCGAGCTTGATGCCGAGATCCTCGGAGATGACCTGGCCGCCGGTGAGCACGGCAATATCCTGCAACATCGCCTTGCGACGGTCGCCGAAGCCGGGAGCCTTGACCGCGGCGACCTTCAAGCCGCCGCGCAGCTTGTTGACCACCAGCGTGGCGAGCGCCTCGCCCTCGACGTCCTCGGCAATTACGAGCAGCGGCTTACCTGACTGCACCACAGTCTCGAGCAGCGGCAGGATGCTCTGCAGGTTGGAGAGCTTCTTCTCGTAGATCAGGATCGACGGGCTTTCCAGCTCGACCCGCATCTTGTCGGCGTCGGTGATGAAATAAGGAGAGATATAGCCGCGGTCGAACTGCATGCCCTCGACCACATCGAGCTCGGTCAGCAGGGCCTTGGCTTCCTCGACCGTGATGACGCCTTCATTGCCGACCTTCTGCATCGCCTTGGCGATCATCTCGCCGATCTCGGCATCGCCATTGGCGGAGATCGTGCCGACCTGGGCGATCTCCTCGCTCGAGGTTACCTTCTTGGCCCGCGACTTGAGTTCGGTTATGACGGCGCTAACGGCAAGGTCAACGCCGCGCTTGAGGTCCATTGGGTTGGCGCCGGCGGCGACCGACTTGGCGCCCTCCTTGACGATGGCATGGGCGAGAAGGGTGGCGGTGGTGGTGCCGTCGCCGGCCGTGTCGGAGGTCTTGGAGGCGACCTCGCGAACCATCTGCGCGCCCATATTCTCGAACTTGTCCTCGAGTTCGATCTCCTTCGCCACCGTGACGCCGTCCTTGGTGATGCGCGGCGCGCCGAACGACTTTTCGAGGATCACGTTGCGGCCCTTCGGCCCAAGCGTCACCTTGACCGCATTGGCCAAGACATCGACGCCGCGCAGCATGCGCTCTCGGGCGTCTTGGGCGAATCTCACTTCCTTGGCTGACATGTCTTGTTCTCCTGAGCTCACCCTGACTAGCCGAGACGTAGACGGCGTTTCGATGGGTGAACCTTTGAATTCGGGGTCTCATCCTTCGAGATGCGCCCGTTGGGCGCTCCTCAGGATGAGGAAAGTTGCGGTCTGGCTAGGCGGCCTTCTTCTTCTTTACGGCTGCGCCTTCGAGCACGCCGAGAATGTCGCTCTCCTTCATGATGAGGAGATCCTCGCCGTCGATCTTGACCTCGGTGCCGGACCATTTGCCGAACAGCACGCGCTCGCCGGGCTTCACTTCGAGCGGCTGAATCTTGCCCTTCTCGTCGAGAGCGCCGGGACCGACGGCGACGACCTCGCCCTGCTGCGGCTTCTCCTTGGCGGTATCCGGGATGATGATCCCGCCCGTGGTTCGGTCGTCCTCCTCGATGCGGCGTAGGACCACGCGGTCGTGCAATGGACGAAACTTCATCTTGGCTCCTCCTCCAGGCAAATCATGATTGATTGGGCTGTCGCGCAGCGGCGTACCCGCGCGCTATGTAGATGCGCCTTTTAGCACTTTCAAGGGGAGAGTGCCAGCCGCTAGCAGTTCCCCGAGCTTGCTGCCAAGGTGCTGATTCAATTCGGCAAAGCCACTCGACGCAACCAGCTTCGGCGGATAGGATTTCGGAAACAGGGAACGAATCGATTAGCAGGGCCTATCAAATGGACACGGCCTTCCTTCGCCAGATCGAGGGCTTTTCGCTGACCACGGCGGAAATCCTCTACCGGTTGCCGGATCATCCCAAGCTGCTGCAGAGCTATATCTGGCAGGACTACGATCTCGCACCGCGCTTTCCCAAGCTCACCGACTTCCTCGATTTCTGGCATGCCAATCTCGACGGTGCGCTCTATCGCATCCGCGTGGCGCATCGGCGGCTGATTGCCCCCGCCGAGTTCAGCTTCGTCGAGGGCGAGCTTCGCCTGCACTAGACGAGACTTGATCCATTGTGATCGGCCGCGCGCTTCCTCCCGTGGCACACTCGACCGGTTCGCATGGCTGGAGGCGCGGCAATGTGGCGGTGGCTCAGGGTTTTTCTGCTTGGCGGCGTGTTCGGCGCGATCTGCGGGCTGGCGCTCGGGCTATTCCTGTTTCCCTTCCTGTTCCCTCCGCCCGAGGCGACGGAGCAGCTCGCGACGGGTGAGCGCGGCAAGCTGGTCGCCACCGGCAAGTTCATCCATGCCAGTCCGAGCGATCCGATCCATTACGGCAAGGGCGCCGTGAGCGTCTATGATGGCGTCGTGTTCCTGCACGACGACTTCGCGGTGGGACCAGGGCCGAAGTTCCACGTCTATCTGGTGGCGGAAGCCCATATCCGGGACGCGGGCCAGGTCACGGGCTCGATGTTCGTCGATCTCGGCCGCTTGCGCGCCTTCAAGGGCAGCCAGAACTATCGTGTGCCCGAAGGCACCGACCTCGCCAAGTTTCCGAGCGTGGTGATCTGGTGCGAGCAGTTCTCAGTGCTGATCTCGCCCGCGGATCTGAAGTTCGAGCAGCGTCCCTAAGCGCTCATTGGGTCGCTCGATCCGGCTCGCCGAAGGCGCGTTGGCCCTCGTGCCCGAACTCGTAGATATGCGCCTTCTCGCGGTCCAGCACCGGCTTCAGCGAGCGGAATGCCTTCGAATAGAGATAGAAGGGCACGCGGGGGAAGAGGTGATGGATGAGGTGGAAGTTCTGGAACATGTAGAGCCAATTCACGACCGGCTCGAGAATCTTGCCGCGTACCCAGAACACGTTGGTGTCGCGATAGCGTTCATGCACCTCGTGCGGCTTGTGGGTGAGATAGGCGAAGAAATAGATGATCAGCGCCGAGGCCAGGATGTGCGGGAAGATCCACAGCATCAGCACCTCGCGCCAATAGCCGTACACCGACAGCCCGAAGGCGAGGCCGTAATAGAGCGCGTGCATCGCCACGATTTGCAGAGCCAATGGCCGCATGCCGGGGATGTGCGCGTGGAAGGCAATGCGCTTCCAGAAATACTGATGGTACCAGAACACGATGGTAAGGCAGCGGAACAGCACCTTGAACGGACCCTGCACGGCCACCCAATGATCGGGATCGATCTCCTCGTTGTTGGTGTCGCGGTGATGGGCGAGGTGCATGTAGCGGAAGGCTTTGTATTCATGCAGCAGGATCGAGCCGCACGCATAGCCGACCAGATGATTGAGCCAGAGATAGTTTGAATCCTTGCCGGCGATATTGCCGTGGCAGGCCTCGTGCAGCGGCGTCTGCGCGGCGTAGAGGATTAGCGTGTTGAGGATCAGCCCCACCCAGAGCGGGATGACCGCCTTGTGGCGAGAAACACGGTGGGCCAGGCCACAATGCCCTGATAGGGCTTGACCAGGCCCAGCGCCTGCCGGTCGGCAGGGACGTTCGGCTGGTCGCGGGCATTCTCGATCTCGGGACCGACTGCGGCGGTAAACTTCATGGTCCAAGAGTCCTCTTTCAAAGTCCCCAAAACGGCGCGTTGTCCGGCCGGTTGCCCGGCTGGCGCTTCTATTGGACTCTTTTCCGGACATACATTTTTGCGCCGCGCTGCCGCCGCATTCAAGACACAATGGGAACGCGAAACGGCACGAGTTGCCGCAGGGGTACTTGGCGCGTCAAAAACTTTAGGGTTTAGGAGGGGTTACGCGCTCGCGCCGCGTACCGCCGAGGTTTGAAGGCGAGTGCTCGCTTGGCACTCGCGAGCCTTGTGCACGCAGGAGACGAAGCCGGCCGCCCCGGCGCGATTCGCCGGACGCGGCCGGCAACTCAGACAGCGTCAACTACCGGCAGAAGCGGGGGACGCCGTCATAGCCTACGAAATAGCCGCTGCGCGGATCGAAGCTCCGGTAGCGCGAGCCGCAATAGGCGTACCAGTCCGGCGACCAGGGCGGCGGTCCGTAGGAAACCGGGCCGTAATAAGCGGGTGGCGGAGGCGGAGGCACCACATAGACTTCGCGTGGCGTGAGCGCGGAGCCGACGATGGCACCGACGCCGAAGCCGATAAGCCCAGCGCCCCAGGCATTGCCCCGGCCGGCTTCCGCAGGCGAGGGCATCGTCAGCGCCGCCATGCCGATCAGCGCGGCGGCGGCTAAAGCTTTCGAGATTGCATTTGTCATTGGACGTGTCCGCATTTGTTGTGAGCCCGCATCAGTGCCCCTGAGCGGGCGGGAGTTCCCCAGGATGGGAATGGAACCAGTAGGCATTCGATTTTAGGCAAAATAGAGCCACCAAAATGAATCGGGCGTTAAGCGGCTGCGGCTGCGGCGGCGCGCAAATAAAAAACCGCCGGGCGCGAAGCCCGGCGGTCTCAATCGGTCTGCTGCGCGCTTGGTTAGGCGAGCTGGACGTTGGCGGCCTGCTTGCCGCGGCCGCGGCGGTCGTCCTCGATTTCGAAGGAGACCTTGTCACCCTCGTTGAGGGCGGGCACGCCCGACCGCTCGAGAGCGGAAGCGTGTACGAAGACGTCCTTGCCGCCGTCCTCCGGCTGAATGAAGCCGAAGCCGCGCGCATGATTGAAGAATTTCACTGTGCCGTTGACACGAGCCATAGGGGAATTCCTTTCCCGTAGAAGTTTCACACAAACGGGCCATAGGGTCCCCCGAAAGGGATCCTTCGGCGTCTTGAGATGTCAGGAAAGGTCGTGCTCTTGAGGCGCGATAGTCACTTTGCCGTCGTCCAAGTCCGCGCCCAAAGCCTTGGGCGCCCGGTCCCGCAAAGATGGTGGAAATAGAGGCGCTTGGCAAGTCCGAAGTGGCTTCCGGGCCTCACAAAAAGCGTTCGAAATCCGACCCGAAATCTAAACCGCAGGTGAACGGCCGCCTCAGAATGGGTTCAGCCGCGAAACCCTAGCTTTGAACCGTTCAGACGCGTGACGCGACTGAAGGGGTGCTTGGAGGGCTCGCGCAATGTGGAAGATGGCTCTGATCCTGCTGCTGACGGCGCTGGCCATGTTCTTCATCGGGCGGGCGCTCGAGGCGCCAATTGTCGAGACCCGTCTCGGCGCCGCGACCGAGCAGTTCACCGCGCCGGCCCCGCTCGCCCCGCCGCTGATGTATGCCGGGATCAGGGGGTAGGGAGCTAAGGCCAGCGCGCCAGAGGCGGCAGCGAGGAGAGGATCGCCTCGACATTGCCGCCGGTCTTGAGCCCGAAGAGGGTGCCGCGGTCGTAGAGCAGGTTGAACTCCACATAGCGCCCGCGGCGGACGAGCTGCTCCTCGCGGTCAGCTTCCGTCCAGGGCAGGGCGATATTGCGGCGGACGATCTCCGGATAGATTCCAAGAAAGGCGCGGCCGACCTTCTGCGTGAACTCGAAATCGGCCTTCCAGTCGCCGGTATCGAGATAGTCGTAGAAGAGGCCGCCGATGCCGCGCATCTCGCCGCGATGCGGCAGGCTGAAATAGTCGTCGCACCATTGCTTGAAGCGGTCGTAGTCGGCTGAAGGCTCGCCCGCGCAGGCCGCTTGCATCGCCGCATGGAAGTCGCGCGAATCTTGATCCTCCTGCGTGCGCCGCCGCATCAGCATCGGCGTTAAGTCCGCGCCGCCGCCGAACCAGCCTTTGCTCGTCACCACCATGCGCGTGTTCATATGCGCGGTCGGCACGTTCGGATTGACGGGATGGGCGATGAAGGAGATGCCGCTTGCCCAGAAGCGCAGGTCGTCTTCCGCGCCGGGGATCTGCTTGGCGAATTCCGGGGCGAAGGTGCCGTGCACGGTCGAAACGTGGCAGCCGATCTTCTCGAACACCCGGCCCGACATCAGCGCCATCACGCCGCCGCCGCCCTCCTCGCCGCTCTTCTCGGCACGGGTCCAGGGGCGCTTGACGAAACGGCCCGCTTCCTTGCCCGTGCAGCCGGGAAGGCCGTCCGCCGCATCCTCGACGGCCTCGAGCGCGGCGCAGATCTCGTCGCGCAGATGCTCGAACCACAAGCGGGCGCGTTCTTTCCGCGCCGGGCTGAACTGCTCTGACCGGTCCGGCCCTTCCTGTGCTTTCTGGTCCATCGCTCTTGGCTTTACGCCGGGACAAGCGCCAAGATCAATGGCGTGCCGCGACGGGCGTTTTCAGGCTTTGACCAGGGTCAAACCCGACATGCCCGGAGAATTCTCTATCGAACATCATTGACGCCTGTGTTGTGCGCCAATTTGCCCAAGTTGCGAACCCTGGACAACCCAGAGCCCCAATGCAAAAACCACTCAACATCGGCCGGACGCACGAGCCTCGTCCGGCGCTGGGAGGCAACCGCTCGAAGACGACCCGATTGAGAACGGCCGCGCGGCCGGGGCAGCGATTTTGCCCCTTGTCCCTGCGGCCGGCGAAACTTTGGTAGCGAGGAGCCCCGCAGCGTTGGCAACCCACGAGACTCCCTTCGATCCAGCCGCCGATTCCGGTGACGAGCCGACCCGGCGCGACGTGCTGCTGATCGCGGCCGGGGGCTTCGCCGCGGTCGGCGCTGCGGCGGCGCTTTGGCCGCTGCTCGATCAGATGAACCCCGACGCCTCGACCTTGTCGCTGGCCACCACCGACGTCGACATTGCCCCGATCGAGCCCGGCCAGGCGATCACCGTGATGTGGCGCGGCAAGCCGATCTTCATTCGCCATCGCACCGACAAAGAAATCGCGGAGGCAAAAGACACCCCCCTCGACGATCTCATCGATCCGCTGGCGCGCAACGCCAATCTTCCCGACAGCGCCCCGGCGAGCGACGACAATCGCGCGGCCAAGGACAAGGAGCCCTGGCTGGTGATGATCGGCATCTGCACCCATCTCGGCTGCATCCCCAAGGGGCAGGCGGTCGGCGACTACAAGGGCGAGTTCGGCGGCTGGTTCTGCCCGTGCCACGGCTCGCAATACGACACTGCCGGCCGCGTCCGTATCGGCCCAGCGCCGGAAAATCTGTCGATCCCGCCTTACAGCTTCACGTCCGACACGAAATTGAAGATCGGGTAGGCGGCCGAATGGCGCATCCTTCGACCTATCAGCCGAATAGCGGCATCGCGCGCTGGCTCGATTCGCGGCTGCCGATCCCGCGACTAATGCACGACCAGTTCCTGGTCTTCCCCACGCCGCGCAATCTCAATTATTGGTGGACCTTCGGCGGCATTTTGACCTTCATGTTGGTGGTGCAGATCGCGACCGGCGTGGTGCTCGCCATGCATTTCATCCCGGCCGAGGACCGCGCCTTCGACTCGGTCGAGAAGATCATGCGCGACGTAAACTGGGGCTGGCTGTTGCGCTATTCGCACGCCGTCGGCGCTTCGATGTTCTTCGTCGCTGCCTATATCCACACCTTCCGCGGCCTTTATTACGGCTCCTACAAAGCGCCGCGCGAGGTCCTGTGGATTCTCGGCGTGCTGATTCTGCTGTTGATGATCGCCACCGCTTTCATGGGCTACTCGCTGGTCTGGGGGCAGATGAGCTTCTGGGCGGTCACGGTGATCACCAATCTGTTCTCATCGCTCGATGCGGTGATTCCCGGGCTTGGCACGAGCCTCGTAGAATGGATCTGGGGCGGCTTCGCCGTGGGCGGGCCGACCCTGAACCGGCTCTACGCGCTGCACTATCTGTTGCCGTTCATCATCGCCGGAGTGGTGATCCTGCATATCTGGGCGCTGCATATCCCGGGCAACAACAATCCGGCCGGCATCGAGGTGAAGACGGTCAAGGACACGGTGCCGTTCCATCCCTACTACACGATCAAGGACGGCTTCGCGCTCGTCGTCTTCATCTTGGTGTTTGCGGGTCTCGTGTTCTACTCGCCGAACTTCCTCGGTCATCCCGACAACTACATTCCGGCCAACCCGCTGCAAACCCCGCCGCATATCGTGCCGGAATGGTACTTCCTGCCGTTCTACGCGATCCTGCGTGCGATCCCCGATAAGCTGTTCGGTGTGATCGGCCTGATCGCCTCTATCGGCATTCTGTTCTTCGTGCCCTGGCTCGATACCTCCAAGGTGCGCTCGACCAGCTATCGGCCGATCTACAAATGGTTCTTCTGGGCGTTCGTGGTGACCTGCTTCGCATTGGGCTATCTCGGGGCGCAGCCGCCGGAGGGGTGGTATCTCGTGTTCGGGCGGCTCTTCACCTTCTATTATTTCGCCTTCTTCCTCCTGGTGATGCCCGTGGTCGGCTGGATCGAGCGGCCGTTGCGGCTTCCGGGCAGCATCACCGAATCCGTGCTCGGACCGCAGAAGGCCAAGGCGGCGCGCTCGCCATCGCCCGCACAACGAATGCCAGAGGAGGTCGCCTGACCATGACCCCGCGCCTCAGCCTGGCCGCTGCTTTGCTCGCTCTCTCCGCGCTTCCCAGCGCGGCGGAGGATGCCGGCGGCACCAGTCACGCGCCGGAGATTGCGCGGCAGGACTGGAGCTTCGCGCCGCCGTTTGGCACCTTTGACAACGCCCAGCTTCAGCGCGGCTTCCAGGTCTATAAGGATGTTTGCGCCCAGTGCCATTCCATGCGGCTGCTGTCCTACCGCAATCTCGGCGAGCCCAGCGGTCCGCAATTCTCGCCCAAGGCCGTCGAGGTTTTGGCATCTCAGGTGCAAATCACCGACGGACCCGACGAGAAGGGCGAGATGTTCCAGCGGCCGGGGCGTCCATCGGATCGCTTCCGTTCGCCCTTCGCCAACGAGCAGCAGGCGCGCGCGTTGAATAACGGCGCGTTGCCGCCAGACCTCTCGGTGATGGCCAAGGCGCGGCCGGGCGGTGCCGACTATATCTACGCGCTGCTCACCGGCTATCACCCGCCGCTCGAGGGCTTCGAGCTCGCCCAGGGCATGCATTACAACACGGCGTTTCCCGGCCATCAGATCGCCATGCCGCCGGTGCTGAGCGACAATGCGGTGGCCTATACCGACGGCACCGAGCGGACGCTCGAAAATTATGCGCGCGATGTTTCCGCTTTTTTGATGTGGGCGGCCGAACCCAAGCTCGAGCAACGCCACAAGACCGGCGCGCGCGTGATGATCTTCCTGCTCGTCTTCGCGGTGATCATGTTTCTCGCCAAGCGCCGGGTCTGGGCCAAGTTGCACCATCGCGACGCCTCCCACGCGGCGTAGGTCTTGCCCCACCGATGCGGTATAAATCAGACATGCCGCGCGCGCTTCTCACAGTTCTGGCCGCCTTCGCCGCAATCGCATTCGCCGCCCACGCCGCGGATCAGATGGAAGCGCCGAAGGAGATGACGGTGCTGACCGTGACCGGCGAGATCGGCAACACCAATCGCGGCGCATTCGATTCCGACAAGGACAGCCTGTTTTCCCGGCTCAACATCGCGTTCGATCGGGCCTTCGCCTTCGACCGCCCCATGCTGCTTCGGCTGAAGCAGGGGCGCGTGGTCGCCAAGACCACCGAGCTCGGACGTGACGCCGTGTTCACCGGGCCACTGCTCAAGGAGGTGCTCGCGGCGGTGGGCGCGGCCCCTGCCAAGCTGAGCGTCGTCGCCGTCAATAATTACGAGGGCTGGCTGGCGCCGGAGGACATCGACGGCTCCGATTGGATTCTCGCGCTCGAGGTTGACGGCGCGCCGTTGGGCCTGGGCCAGCAGGGACCGATCTGGCTGATCAATACGCGCGCTGCGGACTTCAAGCCTGACGACACGCAGCATGCCCACTGGGTCTGGGCCGTGTTCTACATGCGTGTTGGCGATTGATAAGTTCTGGGCCTGCATCCTTCGAGACGGCGCGTGCCGCGCCTCCTCAGGATGACGTGTTGGCCATTTTAAGAGGGTAACATGACCAACGCGGTGCTCGGCATAATCGGCGGCTCTGGACTGTACGAGCTGCCGGGGCTCCAGAATGTGCGCGAGACGCGCATCGATAGCCCCTGGGGCGAGCCGTCGGCCCCCTTGCGGATCGGCGATATCGACGGGCTGCCGATCGTGTTCCTGTCGCGCCACGACAAGGGTCATCGGCTCTCGCCCACCGACATCAACTATCGCGCCAATATCGACGTGCTGAAGCGGGCAGGGGTCACCGACCTCGTCTCGCTCTCGGCCTGCGGGTCGTTCAAAGAGGAATTGCCGCCGGGCACCTTCGTGCTGGTCGATCAGTTCGTCGACCGCACCTTCCATCGCGCCAGCTCCTTCTTCGGCAAAGGTTGCGTGGCGCATGTGTCGATGGCTCACCCGGTCAGCCCCCGCCTGCGCCTCCACCTCGCGGAAGCCGCAGAGGCGGAGGGCATCCAGGTGGTCAGGAGCGGCACCTATATCTGCATGGAAGGCCCGCAATTCTCCACCCTCGCCGAGAGCCTAACCTATAAGGGGCTCGGCTATTCGGTGATCGGCATGACCAATCTGCCCGAGGCCAAGCTCGCCCGCGAAGCGGAGATTTGCTACGCGACAGTCGCCATGGTCACCGATTTCGATTGCTGGCACCCGGACCATGACGCGGTGACGGTGCAGGACATCATCAAGGTTCTGATGGCCAATGCCGAGAAGGGCGCGCGGCTGGTGTCGCGCCTCGCGCGCTTGTTTCCGCGTGAGCACGAGCCATGCCCGATCGGCTCGGACCGTGCGCTCGACACCGCGATCATCACCGCGCCGGAGGCGCGGGATCCGGAACTGCTCAAGAAACTCGATGCCGTCGCCGGCCGCGTGCTGAAAGGCTGACGGTTAGACCGGCGCGCCGCAATCGCCGCAAAGCGTCGTGGCCCAGACATAGATCGTGGCAATGACCCCCGTCAGCGCTAAGCCGACGAGGAGCGCGATCGTGCGCCGCCGCCGCCGCGCCGCGGCGAGCTTCGCCGCGATGTAAGCCGCTTCCGCCGAGAAGCTTCGGTCGATCATGTTCATGCTTCAAGACTCCCACTCCGAGCCCGCCACGATAGCGCGCAAATTGCGCCGCAGGCATGGCGAACCTCCGCCTTCGAGGCGCCGCGCCAAGCCCGTTG
This sequence comes from Methyloceanibacter sp., assembly GCA_035630595.1. Taxonomy (GTDB): domain Bacteria; phylum Pseudomonadota; class Alphaproteobacteria; order Rhizobiales; family Methyloligellaceae; genus Methyloceanibacter. Next base: position 25,457 of record DASQKJ010000103.1, on the reverse strand, counting down.
CGCCGTTTCGGCTGGTCCGGCTACGGCGCCGGGGCCGGCAATTCAGGCGCCGACACGCCCAGGAAGTCGAAAATCCCGACGGCAATGCCGCCGAGCAGTGCAAAGATCAGCGCGTAAACGATGGTGATGATGATCGCGGCCGGTATCGCGGCGATCGACCATTTGATCAGGATCGTGACGATCCGCCAGAACGGAAGGTCGATATCGCGAATGGTGACCAGATTCGTGCCGTCTGTCATAAAATCCCCCCTGCGAGATGGCCGGAGCTTGGCCGACTAGCCAGGCGTTGCCGCTTCGACTATAGGCTCGACCCGAAGCGGTTTCGCACGGGCTCAAGCCCCTCAATCGGAGGTCCTTCCATGAATCTGACTGCCGGCTTCGACCTCAAGGACCTCGTGCGCACCATACCCGACTACCCAAAACCCGGCATCATGTTCCGCGACATCACCACCTTGCTGGGACACGCCAACGGCTTCCGGACCTGCATCGAGCAACTGGTCCAGCCATTCACCAATCGCCGGGTCGAGGCCGTCGCCGGCGTCGAGGCGCGCGGCTTCATCCTGGGCGGCGCGGCGGCCGACCGGCTGCGCTGCGGCTTCGTGCCGATCCGCAAGAAGGGCAAGCTGCCGGCTAAGGCGATTGGCCAGGACTACGAGCTGGAATACGGCATCGACGTGATCGAGGTCCACGAGGACGCGATCAGCTCGGGCGAGCCGGTGCTGCTAGTGGACGACCTCATTGCCACGGGCGGAACGGCCGAGGCCGCGGTGAAGTTGTTGCGCAGGCTCAATGCCGACGTGGTGGGCGCAGCCTTCGTCATCGATCTTCCCGATCTCGGTGGTTGTGCAAGGCTGGCCAAGCTCGGGGTCGAGTGCCACACCTTGATATCGTTCGAGGGCGAGTAGCATGAAGATAGACGGCAAGCCCTACCGCACCATCTGGCTCGGCGCCGACGGCAAGTCGGTGGAGATCATCGACCAGACCAAGCTGCCGCACAAATTCGAGACGGCGACCTTGCGCACGCTGGAGGACGCCGCGCGCGCGATCTCGACCATGCAGGTCAGGGGCGCGCCGCTGATCGGGGCGACCGCCGCCTATGGCGTGGCGCTGGCGGTGCGCAACGACGCCTCCGAAGAGGCGCTCGATAAGGCCTGCGCTACGCTGGCCGCCACGCGCCCGACCGCCATCAATCTCCGCTGGGCGCTCGACGAGATTCAAAAGGCTGTGCGCAACCAGCCGCGCGACAAACGGGTCGCCGCGGCCTTCGCCCGCGCGGCTTCGATCTGCGACGAGGATGTCGAGACCAACCGCAGGATCGGCGAGCACGGGCTCGGCCTGATCCGCGCTCATGCCGAGAAGAAGGACGGCGAGACGGTCAATATCCTCACCCATTGCAACGCCGGCTGGCTCGCGACCGTCGATTGGGGGACCGCGCTCGCGCCGATCTACCGCGCGCATGACGAGGGCATCGACGTCCATGTCTGGGTGGACGAGACCAGGCCGCGCAACCAGGGTGCGTCGCTCACCGCTTTCGAGCTTGGCGCGCATGGGGTGAAGCACACGCTGATCGCCGACAATGCCGGCGGGCATCTGATGCAGAAGAAACTTGTCGATCTGTGCATCGTCGGCACCGACCGCACCACTTCGAACGGCGACGTGGCCAACAAGATCGGCACCTATCTCAAGGCGCTCGCCGCGCGCGACAACAACGTGTCGTTTTTCGTCGCGCTACCCTATTCGACCATCGACTGGAGCCTGGCTGACGGCAACGCCATTCCCATCGAGGAGCGGAACGCCGAAGAAGTCACGCGCATGACCGGCCGCTTGCCGGATGGCAGCGTCGCCACGGTAGAAATCGCGCCGAAGGGGACACAAGCAGCCAATTACGGCTTCGATGTCACGCCGATGCGGCTGATCACCGGCTTCATCACCGAGCGCGGGGTGGCGCCGGCGACGCCGAACGCACTCACGACGCTCTATCCGGAGCACGCCAAGGGGCGAGCCGCCTGAACGGCGAGATGAAACCCTCCTTCACCCATTGCGCGCTGCATGTGCGCGATCTCGACGAGTCGATCGCGTTTTACCGCGCCTATTGCGGGCTGGAGATCGTCAAGCAGCATGGCGAGGGGCAAAGCCGCGTGGCGTGGCTGGCGAGTCCGGGCGAAGCAGAGAATTTCGTGCTGGTGCTGCTCGGGGGTGGTCCGGCGCGCGGCCAGGACAAAGAGGACATGACGCATTACGGCTTCGGCGTGCCGAGGCGCGAAGACGTCGACACGATCGCCGGGCGCGCCCGCAAAGAGGGCATCTTGCATCGGGAGCCGCGCGACTACGCGCCGCCGACCGGCTATCTCTGCGGGGTCAGGGACCCGAGCGGGTATATCGTCGAATTCAGCCACGGCCAGCCGCTCGGCCCGCATCAGGACTGACGACTGGCCCACGAGCGGACCAAAACTGGTCGTAGGTGACGCAGCAGCAATCCTTCAGCCCGTCCTCGCGCATTTGCACGAGAGTTTTTCCTCGAGCCGCGGCAGGCTTGGGGAGGGCGTCGACGGCGAGCGCGTTGCTGCAGGTCGACGCGGTGTAACGGACGCATGTGCCGCCGAGCAGTTCCGAGTTCGGAGGACAGCGGCAATTCGGCGGCGTTCCCACCATGCCGGGGCGGCAAGCGTTCGGGTCGATCGCGCCGCCTGAAGCGGGGCCCGTGAGACCTTGGTCGCCGGTGAGCCCCTCCGACGCATCGTCTGGCTTGGGCTTGGCCTCAGGGGTTCCGCCTTTGCCGCGCGGCGTTCCGCCGGGAACATATTTGCAGGCGAATTTTCCATCGAACATGCGGGTTCCGGGCGGGCCCGCGGCGAGCCAGCCGCCCAAGGCACCACGCGGGCCTTGCCATCGGCGCTTTCGCTTGTCACCATAGCGTCACTAAGGCTTGCGCGGGTGGGTGCGTCAGGAGCCTTCTCCGTGCGGGCCATAACCGCAAAGGGAGGAGACCATGGGCCAAGCGCAGGGCCAGCCAGCCCGCAGCGCCCGCTGCATCGCACTGGTTGGCCCCTATCTCAGCGGCAAGACCACGCTTCTCGAGGCCATTCTTGCGCGCACCGGCGCCATCACCAGGCAAGGAACCACGGCCGGCGCCAATACCGTCGGCGATGCTTCCGAGGAGGCCCGCCATCACGGCATGAGCGTCGAGCTCAACGCCGCGACCGTCGATTTTCTCGGCGACAGCTTCACCTTCCTCGACTGCCCAGGCTCGATCGAGTTCCAGGCCGACGCGGCACATGCGCTCACCGCTTGCGATGCGGCGGTCGTGGTCTGCGAGCCCGACGAGAAGAAGGTGCCCGCGCTCCAGCTGATCCTCAAGCAGCTCGAAGATCGCGGCATCCCGCATTTCCTGTTCATCAACAAGATCGACAAGGCCGAGACACGGGTGCGCGACATCGTGCCGATGCTCCAGCCCGCTTCGACCAGGCCGCTCGTGCTGCGCCAGATCCCGATCTGGGAGAACGACATCGTCACCGGCTTCATCGACTTGGCGCTGGAGCGCGCCTTCGTCTACCGCGAGCATGCACCGAGCGAGGTGATGGCCATTCCCGACACGCTCGCCGACCGCGAGAAGGAAGCGCGCTTCTCCATGCTGGAGAAGCTCGCCGACTATGACGACGAGTTGATGGAGCAGCTCCTCGAAGACGTGCCGCCGCCGCGCGACAAGGTGTTCGACGATCTGTCGAAGGAGCTGCGCGACGGGCTGATCTGCCCGGTGCTGATGGGCTCGGCCGAGAACGGCAACGGCATCTTGCGCTTGCTGAAGGCGTTGAGGCACGAAGCCCCTTTTGTCCAAGCCACAGCTAAGCGCCTCGGGGTCGACAAGGCTCCGTCATGCGCTTTCGTGGCGAAGACGTTCCATACCGCGCATGGCGGCAAGCTGTCACTGGCGCGTGTCCTTGGCGGCACCTTCGCCGACGGCACCACGGTCTATGGCGGCGCCGACGAGGAGCGCATCTCCGGCGTTTTCTCCTTGCTTGGCCAGGAGCCGACCAAGCGCGGCGAGGCGACGGCCGGAGATACCGTCGCTTTCGGCCGGCTGGACAGCACCAAGACCGGCGACACGCTGAGCGAGGAGAAAAGCAAGCCGGCCAAAGTCGATAGCGTGTCCGTCGCCAGTCCCGTGTTCGGCATGGCCATCGCAGCCAAGGAGAAGAAGGACGAGGTCAAGCTCACTGCGGCCATCGCCAAAATCATCGAGGAGGATCCCTCGATCTCGCTCACGCATAGCCAGGACATGGGCGAGATGGTGCTGTGGGGGCAGGGCGAGATGCATTTGCGCGTGGCGCTGGAGAAGCTCGTGCGCAAATACGGGATCGACGCGTCGACGCGCCCGCGGCAAATTCCCTACAAGGAGACCATTCGCAAATCGACCGAGGTACGCGGCCGCCACAAGAAGCAGTCAGGCGGCCACGGCCAGTTCGGCGACGTGGTGGTGACCATCGCCCCGCAGCCGCGCGGGCAGGGCTTCCAATTCTCCGACAAGATCAGCGGCGGCGTCGTGCCGAAGAACTATATCCCGTCGGTCGAGGTCGGGGTGCGCGACTATCTGCATACCGGCCCCCTCGGTTATCCCGTGGTCGATGTCGCGGTCTGCCTGATCGACGGCTCGTATCACTCGGTGGATTCCTCCGACATGGCGTTCCGCCAAGCGGGCCGCATCGCCATGAGCGAAGGCATGCCGCAATGTTCCCCGGTGCTGCTCGAGCCGATCATGGCGGTGGAGATCGCCGTGCCGTCGGAGGCGACGGCCAAGATCAACTCCATTGTGTCGTCGCGGCGCGGGCAGATCCTTGGCTTCGATGCGCGGCCCGGCTGGACCGGCTGGGACGTGGTCGAGGCAAATATCCCAGAGGCCGAGATTCAGAACCTGATCGTCGAGCTTAGATCGGCAACGGCCGGGGTCGGCACTTTCAACGCTAAGTTCGACCATCTGGCCGAATTGACCGGCAAGGCGGCCGATCAGGTGCTGGCTGGAAAGGGTGCCAAGGCGGCGTGAGCGCGGGCTTCGTGCTTCGGTTCGCCATGCTGGGTCCCCCCGAGCTTGAGCGGTTCACGCCGTCATTCTAGCGCGGTTGCTGGAACATGCCTTGCTTGTCGGTGCGTAACGATTGGCTAAGACCGCTGAGCTAGCCTCAAAATCCGAAAAATCGAAACCAATGAATAGCTTGAGCTTTGCTGCTGGTCGACATCGACAATCTCAAGATGATCAACGATATGCGTGGGCATTCGACCGGCGGCGCGGTCGTTTCCCGCACGTCCGATGCGATCCAGAGGAGCGTTCGTCCGGACGATGAGTGTGCGCGGCTTGGCGATGATTTCCTGATCTACGCGCCGGATTGCGATGCGCAAGCGGCCAAAGACATCGCCGCTATTCTCGCGCGGCTCACGGGGCAGGGCATGCCGCTCGCGGGAGCCCAGTTCAGCGTGTCGGTCGGAATTGCGGTTCATGAGGGCGGGGCAGCGGATTATGCCAGCCTGCACCGGGAAGCCGACACGGCGCTGCATCAGGCGCGAGCCGAGGGCAGGAACCGCATCCGTCATATTCGACGCGGCGATGGCAGTCCCGCCGCAACGCGGATCCCCGCCGAAAATCCTGGTCTAGGCGCGCCGCTTCAGGGCTTGGCTGCTTGCTGGCGGCGGGACAGCTGGCGCAGCCACCTGATCGCGAGCCATAACAAGACGACGATGACCAGCGCGGTGGGGAGCGGCGCGACGAGCGCCAGCAGCGAGACGATCAGCGAGCCGCCGAGCTCGGCCGTGGCCACCACCGGATTGCCAAGCGTGCCGGTCATCATGGTCGAGTTGGCGCGGGCCACGGTCGTCACGGATTGAGTCAGCCCGGCGATGCCGCCGCCGGCAATGATCGCGGCAGCCCATTTCACCATGGGGGACAGGTCAGTGATCACGGCGGCCGAGACGATGGTGCCGGCGACGAAGGCGGCCGGCGTGGCCAGGGTGTCGAGCAGATTGTCGACGCCCGGTATGTAATAAGCGAGGATTTCGGCGACCGAAGCCACGCCGAGCAAGATCAGCGCCGCCGGCGTGCCGAGCCACGCAAAGTTCTCGCTGAGCGGGAGATAACCCCCATAGGACGCGGCGCTGACGATGAGCATCGGCAGGAAGAGCCTAAGCCCCGTCGCCGCGGCGAGTCCGATGCCAAGAGCAACCGAAACAGCGAGATCGAAGTCCGACACGGGCTGCCTCCTTCAATCGCCGTTGCGAGGATTGACCTGGCGCCAATCGGATGGACGATCGAACGTGCCGCGCCAAATACCGCGCTTGACGGCTTGGGCTTCCGCCTCCGCCTCGCGATAGGGGTTGCCCGCGGCGCCCCCGAGATCGATGGCGTAGCCGTCACGCACCATCGCTTCGCCGATGTCGGGCACGCCGTCGGCGCTGCAGGTCGCCACGACGCGGCCGTAGCGGTCCTTGGCGCGCACCTCGCAATTCACATTGCCGCGATTGAGGAGGGTGGTCAGCTTGGCTTTCGCCGCGCGGCCGCAAAGCCAGGATTTGCCGTTAGCCTCGGAGCAGGTCTGATGCAGCTCGGGAGCGTCGATGCCGAAAATGCGGTACTCCACGCCGTCGGCTGCGCGCAGGCTGTCGCCGTCGGTGGAGACGATCTTTGCGCCGGGACCGAACGGCGGCGCCTGGACGCTGCAATAACGCTCGATGAGGATCACCAGCAGCAGCACGAGGGCGAGCGCGATGAACTTACCAAGCGTCTGGGCGAGGCGGCGCGAGGCGAGCCTGGCTTCCTTGGCCTCTTCGGCGTCTTTGGCGTCTTGGTCGGTGCTTCTCGTCACAGCTAGCAGGTAGCGCAGATTCGGCCCCTGAGCGAGAGGCGGGATAAGCTTCCGGCGCGCTACCTGCCGTCGATCTGCCGGCCGATGATGGCGATCGCCTGCTGATAGACCCCGGCGGCGTTCCAGCCCTTGATGGCGGCGAAGTTGGGCTCGCCAGGCTGATAGCCCGCGCCTTTGACCCAGCCATGGCCCTTCAGGAAATTAGCGGTCGAGGCCAGCGCATCGGCCTTGGAGTTGAGGTTCACCTTGCCGTCGCCGTCGCCGTCGACGCCGTAGAGCAGGATGCTCTTCGGCAGGAATTGCGTCTGGCCGACCTCGCCATGCATGGCGCCCTTCGTGGCCGCCGCGAGCGCGCCGCGATCGACGAGCTGGAGCGCCGCGTAGAGCTGGTCGGTGAAATATTCCGGGCGGCGGCAATCATAGGCCAAGGTGGCCACCGCGGAGATGACCGGCTGGCTGCCCATATAGCTGCCGAACGCGGTTTCCATGCCCCAGATCGCGATCAGCGGGCCTGCGGGCACGCCGTAGCGCTTCTCCAGCGCGGCGAACAGGGCGGCATTGGAAGCTTTTCTGCCTTTGCCCTGCGCGGCGATGGACGGCCCGCCGCGCTTGGCCATGAATTGGTTGAGAGAGAGCTTGAAGCTTTTCTGGCCGCGATCGGCCCTGATCGTGCCGACCGAGTATTTGGTGGCCATCAGGGCAGCGATGCCCGCGGGCCCGATACCATTGCGCTGGGCCTCGCCGGCGAAGGCCCGTTTCCAGGCCTCGAAGCCGGCAGCGGTGTTGCCGCAAGGCGCCGCGCCAGCCTGGCCCGAGACCACAATAAAGACCGCGGCGAGGCAGGCGGCCCAGCCGTAATGCTTGTCGATCATGAGCTGCTCTGCGTTCCCTTCAGGGCCGAATTTGGCCGGACTGTTGCTTGAAAGTGTTAACCTTAACCATTTTAATAAAAAAGTCCCGACTCTTATCCCGAACCGGCGTAAAAGTCATGACGGTGATGGTGTTCCCTCCCATCACCGCCCCGCAGGGAACTATTGGAAGAAGCCCCGACCCCCCCGTACGGGGCTTCTTTCATTTTGCGGCCCGGCAAGAGCCCGCCTTGGTCCGGAGCGCAAGAGGCCCGCGCGCGAAGTCCACCGGTCTTGCGGTGGCGCGCTTGGCCGGTTAGACGAATGTGCCGTTTTGTTGGGCGATGACTTAGACCGCTAGAGGGTGTTCCCATGACCAAGATCTTTCCGCAGCTTGATATCCCCGAGACGCTAGCCGCCGGCCCCGGCCCCGGGAACACCGACCCGCGCGTGCTCGAACGCTTCGCCAAGACGGGCGTGGCCGACCATATGCAGAAAGACGTGCTGCGCGGCATGCTCGAAGCCAAGCAGATGCTACGGGATCTGTGGGGCACCAAGAACATCTATACTTACGGCGTTGCTGGCACAGGTTTCTCCGGCCTCGATTGCGTGCTGCAGCTGATCCTGCCGGGCGACAAGGTGGTGGCCTTCCCGAACGGCACCTTCTCCGGCATCGACACGCTGACCATCCGCATGAAGGCAGCCACCGCCGAGGAGCTTGCCGCCGACTCGCTCAATCCGAAGGCGAAGAGCGTGGTCGTGGTCGACACGCCGCACGGCCAGTCGGTAACCGCCGTAACCGTCGACAAGGCGCTTGCCGAGCAGAAGCCGCTATGGGCCTTCATGGCGCATTGGGAGACCGGTTCCGGCCGCATCAACGACCTCAAGGGCTTCAGCGATGCCTGCGTCAAGCATGGCGTGATGGGCATCTGCGACGCGGTGTCGAGCCTCGGCGTGGCCGATTTCAACATCGACGACTATCCGGGCGTGGTGGCCTGGGCCTCGTGCCCGCAGAAGGGCGTGCTGTCGCTGCCGCTCACCTATGCGCCGGTCAGCTTCACCGATAAGGCGATCGAGATGGTCAAGAAGCGCGGCTGCCGTACCTATGTGCACCACCCGATCCTCGACGCGCGGCATTGGGGCATCGTCGACGGCAAGGACACCGAGACCCCCGGCTATCACCAGACCCATTCCTGTTACGCCGTCGCGGCGTTCCATGAGGCGCTGCGCATCATTCTGAGCTATGGCCGCCGCCGCAAGGCCTCCGACTATGCCCATCACGAGAAGGCGCTCCGCCAGGCGGTGGAAGCCATGGGCTGCGACGTCACCTCCAACATGACCAGCCTCGTCGTGCTCAACCTGCCGGGCCAGTTCAAGGGCAAGGAGAAGGAGCTGGTGCAGGGCGCCCGCGCGCAAGGCTTCGGCATTTGGCCCACGCTGTCGGAGCCGGTGCAGGTCCGCATCGGCATTCTCAATCAGCTCTCGCCTGAGCAGATCGGCGAGATCGTCAGCCGATTCGCCGACGCGATGCTGGCGATGGGCGCCGATTTCGACAAGCAGAAGGTGATAGGCGGGCTGAAGTCCTACTACGCCAAGGCAGCGTAGCACCGCCTATCCGCTCGGGCAGGGCTTCAGGGAACGCGTTGGTATTAGGCGCGTTCCCCCTCCGATTGCTCAGGGAGGAGTTCATGTCGAGCGACGCGGAAATCGAAGCAAGATTCTGGAAGGCGCTTGAGTCCGACCGGACCATGATGCTCGCTCTCGCCGATTTCGAGGGCGCCCATGCTCGCCCCATGACGGCTCAGGTGGAGAACGCCAGAAGCCCGATCTGGTTTTTCACCGCGAAGGACACCGCGATCATCCAAGGGTTGCAGGTGGATCATCGCGCCGTCGCGACATTCGCCTCGAAAGGTCACGACCTGTTCGCCACCGTTCACGGCACGCTCAGTCTCGACAATGACAAGGCGACCATCGACCGGCTGTGGAATCCGTTCGTGGCTGCGTGGTTCGAGGGCGGCAAGCAAGATCCCAAGCTTGCGCTACTGCGGCTGGATGCCGAACGCGCCGAGATTTGGCTCGACGATTCGAGTTTCCTCGCCGGCATCAAGATGCTGCTCGGCGCCGATCCCAAAGAAGAGTATCGCGACAAAGTCGCCGAAGTCCGCCTCGGCTAGGCTGGCGGCGAAACGTCAGCTTTTTGCCTTCGATTGCAGGTCGCGCATGGCGTCGGCCATCAGCCAGGAAAGCTGCTGCGCCTGGATACCGAAAGTCTGCATCTGGGTCTGCGCGTAGCGGCTCTGCAAGGTCAGTACTTCCTGCACGTCCTTGGCGCGGGCGAGTTCGCTCGCAAGCGCAAAGGCGCGCTCGGCGTTCTCTTTGGCAAAAGCGACCGCCTTCTCCTGCACAGTCGTGAAGCTCGCTGCCTCCGCGCCGGCAGGAGTACCAGCCCAGGCACCCATCGCCTGGGTGAGGAAGTCCATGAACTGGCCGTAGGCCGCGCGCGCCTGCTCGACGTTCTTTTCTGCCAGGTCGCGCAGTTCCGGCGGAATCTCGAAGGACGGTTTGTCTGCCATGGTCTCCTCTTGGCGCGCGTCTTTTCGCGCGGCTCGGTTTTGGACGCGGGGCCTCTGCGGCAAACGCTGCGGGCTTAGCGCGCCTGCTCCTTCTAAGGATGGGACATTAACGCATTTTGTGGGGCTGCGGGCATCGGCGCCGGTTTGATTTTCGAGCCGAATCGCGTAGAAGAGGAACGTAACAGGAACGCAATTGGAAACCCGCGCTGCTCTCGACATGACCAAGACCGCAACCGAAAATATTGGGCTTCGCGCTGTCCGCGTCAGGAGGCGGCTTGCGACCACTGTGCGGTTCTATGCGTTCGACGGCACGGTTTGCGTCCAGATCGAGGCCGGCAGCGAGGAGGACGCGCGCGATCTCTGCCGGGAGGTGAAGCTGGACTTCATCGGGCTCTGCCAGAAATAGCGACCGCGAGTCAGCGTGGGTTAGCGCCCGGCCCGGCGATGCTCTCAAAGTGAAATGACAACCGTCAGGACAGTGCGTCGCGGGAAGTCGCGTCGACCACCATGGCGGCGACGATCGCCGTCATCATGGCGGGGCAGAGCGACAGGCCCGCCGTCGCCACGGCGAGCTCGAGATCTGGAGGGCTCCCGTGCAAGGTGATGGTGACTGTCTCGAGAGGCGGGATGATATCCAGCTCCCAGTGCTCCGCTAGTTCCAGCATTGTCGTCGTTGCTCCAAGCTGACGCGGTGAGACTGTGAACTCGCCAAGTTAACTGCCGATTGCGGTAGCTATCGGCATTTGTCCCGCTTTTTCAGTTGCGGACTTCGCTTGCAGCTGCGGGTTGGGTCCGACGGCCACCAAATCGCCGCTTGGTGCCCATGAATGGCCCAGCGGGCGCCACCCCCTGGTCGATTTATAGTCTGGTTTTTCCATAGGTTGGCTCCTCGCGGCGCCATGAAGCGCCAGGCCGGAACGAAACTTCGCCGGCCGCTTCCTCCCCAACAACAAAATCGGAGCCTGCATCATGTTTGGAGTGCGTATCATCGTCTTTGCCGCAACGCTGGGCGGGGTGGCGGCTTTCGTGCCGCTAGATCTTGCCGACGCGACGCCTCGGCAATCCTCAAAAGGCAACCATTCGAGCGGTCTGCGGGAGGCTCATGCCAAGCAGCACTCCCGAGCGTCCTACGCCAAGCGTGAGGCGCGGACGCACCAGGCGCGCAAGTCGTCCCCGCAGATCGCGGTGAAGGCCTCCGCCTCAGCGCGGCTCGGCGCGCGCCCGGCGCGCTGGTGCGGCTGGTGGATGCGGTCGCAATTTGGCGGTGGCCCCGAGCTCAATCTTGCGCGCAACTGGAAGAGCTGGGGCCGGCCGTCAGGACCACGAGTTGGCGCCGTGGTGGTTTGGCCGAGCCATGTCGGCGTGATCACCGGGCGCGCAGCCAGCGGGCAGTGGGTCGTCAAGTCGGGGAACGACGGCGGCCGCGTGCGTGAGCGGCCGCGTTCGGTGGCGGGCGCCGTGTTCCGCACCGGCGGCGCGGCCGGCTAAGGACGAGGGAGGGACGGCAGTCGCCTCCCTCCCATTCGCCGTGTCCTCCCGTGAAGGCAGGACTACAGTAGCTCGTGAAGCCTCGCTATTCGGCCGCGACCGCGAGTGTGTCCAGTCCGGCGACATGCTTCTCAGCCTCGAGCGCGGCCATGCAGCCGAGCCCTGCCGCGGTGACGGCCTGGCGGTATATGTCGTCCGCCACGTCGCCCGCGGCATAAACCCCGGGAATGTTGGTCGCGGTCGAGTGCGGCGCGGTGATGATGTAGCCGGATGTCTTCATCTCGAGCTGGCCCTTGAAGAGATCGCTTTGCGGCTCGTGGCCGATGGCGATGAAAATACCGTCGACCGGAACACGCACGATCTCGCCGGTGAGCGTGCTCTTGAGATTGGCGCCGGTGACGGAGAGTGGGTGGTAGACGCCAGTCACCTCGTCGAGCTCGTAATTCCACATCACGTCGATCTTCGGGTTGGCGAACAGCCGCTCTTGCAGGATCTTCTCGGCGCGGAGCACACCGCGGCGATGCACGAGCAAAACCTGCTCGGCGATATTGGCGAGGTAGATCGCCTCCTCGACTGCGGTGTTGCCGCCGCCGACCACGATCACCTTCTTGCCGCGATAGAAGAAGCCGTCGCAGGTAGCGCAGGCCGACACGCCATAGCCCTTGAAGCGTTCCTCGGAGGGAAGCCCGAGATAGCGCGCCTTGGCGCCGGTGGCGACGATCAGCGCGTCGGCGGTGTATTCGGTGTGGCTGTCCCCCTTGAGCCAGAACGGACGCCGTTCGAGGTCGGCCTCGACGATATGGTCATGGACGATCTCGGTGCCGACATGCTCGGCCTGGAGCCGCATCTGCTCCATCAGCCAGGGGCCCTGGATCACGTCGGCGAAACCCGGATAGTTCTCGACGTCGGTGGTGGTGGTCATCTGGCCGCCGGTCTGATTGCCGGCGATCAGCAGCGGCTGCAGCATGGCGCGCGCGGCATAGATGCCCGCCGTGTAGCCGGCTGGGCCTGAGCCGATGATGATCACCTTGGCATGGCGGGTGGCTGCCATGAGCTTGCCCTCAATGTGAGAATGGAGGCAACAGGTAAGCACAGGACGGCGCCTGCGCAACAAGCAGTCCACAGGACCCGATTCACTTCCGGGTTACAAGCCAAGGCCCTGGCGAGGCCCGACCCCAGGCATCGAGCCCTAAGCTGCTAAAATTTTCGGAATGTAAGCAGCCAAATTTCTTTTCGATTATTTTGTCTGGAAGACGTAAAATTGCTTGGGGATCGAGTCTTAAAGGCCGCACCCGTCGAACCAGTTTCCTAGGGAGCAGATGCGATGCGTTCAGCCCGGCTCGATGCGACCGATTGGCGGATCCTGCGCGAGTTGCAGGCCGACGGGCGTATCACCAATGTCGACCTCGCCGGCAAGGTGGGCATCTCCGCGCCGCCTTGCCTGCGGCGCGTCCGCGCGCTGGAAGAGGCGGGCATCATCAGGGGCTTCACAGCGCTGCTCGACGACAAGGCGCTCGGTTTCGATGTCACCGCGTTCGCCATGATCAGGCTGCACAGCCAAGCCGAGGCCGATCTCATCGCCTTCGAGGAGCGGGCGCGGTCTTCGCCGATCGTGCGCGATTGCTACATGCTCTCGGGCGAGATCGATTTCCTGCTGCGCTGCGTGGCACCCGACCTGAGCGCCTTCCAGGAGTTCATCATCCATGAGCTGACCGCGGCGCCCAATGTGGCGAGCGTGAAGACCTCGCTCGTCATCCGCGCCTCGAAACATGCGGAGGGCGTGCCGATGGAGCTTGCCGCGGAAGCCAACGCTCCAGCCAAGCCGATGGTGCGGGCACGAGGCTGAGCCCGCGTCCGCGACGACGATGCCCAAAATCGAAACCGGCAACCCCATTCTCGCGGAGGTCTTCAGAGGGAAGCTGCTCGAGAGCCGGCACGCGGGCGCCATCGCCATTGCCGATGCTGATGGACGGCTCCTGCTTGCGCTCGGCGATGTCGAGCGCAAGGTGTTTCCGCGTTCCGCGGTCAAGGCATTGCAAGCCATTGCGCTGGTCGAAAGCGGCGCCGCCGACACATTCGGGCTTGGAGAGCACGAACTCGCGGTCGCCTGCGCCTCGCATAGCGGCGACCGCGTGCATGTCGAGGCGGTGCGGAGCCTGCTGGCCAAAGCCGGGCTCGACGAGAGCTATCTTGCCTGCGGCGCGCATTGGCCGGTGAGCGAGAGAGCAATGCGCGAGTTGATGCGGGTTGGCCGACGGCCGCAAGCCATCCACAACAATTGCTCGGGCAAGCATGCCGGCATGCTTGCCGCTGCCATGCATCTGGGGCTCGACCCGCGCGGCTATGAGCGGCCGGAGCACGAATTGCAGATCATGATCGCGGGAATCATTTCAGAGACTTGCGGAATCGCGCTTGACCCGGGCGGCATGGGGATCGACGGCTGCTCGCTGCCGACCTGGCCGCTGCCGCTGGCGGCGCTGGCGCGCGGCTTTGCCCGGATTGGGACGGGACGGGGGCTTCAGCCCGCACGCGCCCGCGCGGTGGAGCGGCTGCGCCAGGGCTGTTTCGGGTTCCCGATCCTGGTGGCGGGGGAGGGGCGCTTCGACACGATGGCGATACGAGCTCTGGCGCCGGATCTGTTCGTCAAGGGCGGCGCGGAGGGCGTGCATTGCGCGGCGCTGCCGCGGCTCGGGCTTGGACTCGCGCTCAAGATCGACGATGGCGCCCAGCGGGCCGACGAGCGGGTGCTGGCCGAAGTGCTGGCCGCGCTGCTGCCGGAAGCCCGCTCCGCTCTGGCCGATCAACTCGAGGCTGAGCTCTGCAATTGGCGCGGGCTGCGGGTGGGGCGGATTAGTGCCGGCCCGGCGCTGCTTCAGGCGCTTGCAGCGCTCGATGCTGCTCTTCCCGGCAAGGCCGGCGCGGCGGCCCGTTAACCGCGTTGGGCCGTAGGCGGCCACAATACTGGCCGGATTGGCTCGTTAAGGCATGGCGACAACGCTTGCGGGAGGAGAAAATCCATGAACACCAAGACAGCGAGACAGGTCGGGTTGGCCGCTCTGTCACCGGGCTCGCCGCTGCCGGACTTTGGCAGGGGGCTGAGGCGCAGACGCCGCCGAGCGGCCAGCTCAAATGCCATGTCGAAGGCGGGATGAGCTTCATCGTCGGCTCCAGCCGGCAGGTCGATTGCATCTACACGCCGTCCGGCGGCGGCGAGCCGGAGCCCTACCAGGGCAGCATCAACAAAATCGGCATCGATATCGGCTGGGAGAAGGGCGGCACCTTGCTTTGGGGGGTCCTGTCGCCGGGACTGACCAAAGGGCCGGGTGCGCTCTCCGGCAATTATATCGGCGCGACCGCTGAGGTTGCGGCCGGAGTCGGCGCCGGCGCCAATGCGCTGGTTGGAGGCAACAAGGTGGTGCTCAACCCGGTCAGCGTGACGGGCGATGTGGGCATCAATCTCGCCGCGGGCATCGCCGATCTCGATCTCAACTATGTCGGCGACCGCTAGGAGCGGGCGATGTTGGCGTAGACGGCGAGGTTGCGATAGGTCTCGGGTGCCTCTTTGACGAGGTCGGGACCGATCGGCGTCGGGCCGCTCATCGCGCGGATCGCCCCGTCCTTGGCGCCGGAGATCAAATTGCCCGTGATGAGCGCGGAGCCTGCCGCGGGATCGGTCGAGACGCCGATGCCGATATGGGCGTTGCGGATCAGATTGTCGGTGACGTTCACGTCGCGCAGATAGGGCCCCCAGCCGATCATGATGCCGAAGCCGGGGGAGCCTTCGATCACGTTCGCGCTCACCACGCTATCGGCCTCGACGCCGATGCCGATGCCGCGGGCATCCGCCTCCTTGCGCATGAAAAGGTTGCGGATCAAATTGCCTTGCACCACGGCAAGCCGGCCGCCTTCGTTGAAATTGGTGACGGAGATGCCCATCGCCGCCTTGTCGATGAGATTGTGGGCGATCACCGCGCCTTCGAAGGCGAATTCGGCATAGAGCGCGACCTCGCCGAGACGCGCGCAGGAATTGCCGATCATCTGGCAATTGGAGCCGGAATTGGAGCGGATCGCCGAGAAGGCGCAATCGGCGATGCGATTACCGTTTATCAGCACGGAACCCGCGCGGAACACACTGATGCCGTTGCCGTGCTCGCCGCTGCCGCCGCTGTCCGAGGCGATGCGCTCGATGCGGTTGCCGGAGACGATGGTGCCGTCCTCGCCGGCTTCGGAGCGCCAGACTTGGATGCCGTTGTCGCCGCAGTCATGCACATGATTGTTGGCAATTTGGAGCCCGTGAGCATCCTCGCTGAACAAGCCGCCTTTGCGAGTATTGGCCAACTCGCAATTCCTGATCCAGCCCGACACGCGCCGCAGAACGACGCCGTTCTCGCTGCTGCCGATGAAGCGGCAGTCGGACAGGTCGAGATGCTTGACCGCGCTGGCCGCGAGCAGCGCCCCGCCTTCGCCGAGCGGCTTGGCTTCGCCGTCGAGCACGAGGCCCGCCAGCCGGACATTCTCGACGCCGTCGAGACCGAGGATCGCGCCGCCTTGGCGATAGCGGAGGATGGTGCGCCCCGGCACGCCCTCGATCTGGGTGCCGGATTTGAGCGCGAGGCGGCTGGTCGAATAGACCCCGGCCGGCAGGAATAAAGGCGTGCCGCTTTCGGCCGCCGCGTCGGCGGCGAGCTGCAGGGTCGCGGTTTGGTCGATCTCGCCGCCCCCCGGCACGATGCCATAGGTGCTGAAGCCCGCAAGGCTCTCACCCTCGTCGCGCGCGGCGGCGAGGCGCGGTCCCGCCGCCGCAGCGGCAATGCCGATCCCGAAGCCGCCCAACAGCACTTGCCTGCGTCCAACGCCCATCGCTTAGGCCTTTGCGCCGAATAGGTGTTGAGGTGCGGCAAAAGCGGAGCGGTTCGCGGTCTGCGCCGTCGCCCCCGCCTGCGCAAAATCGAGCACGAAGCGCAAAATCTCGCGAGCGCCGCCAAGCAGTGTGCTTTCGCTGAAGGGGTCGTTGCGGCTCACGGGCGGGATGTGGATGAACACCGCGAGCCCGTCGTTCCGGCGCGCCCAGCCGAGCGAGTGATAATAAAGAAAGTTGCAGAGATACCGTCCCGCCGAATGGGAGGTCGCGGCGGCGAAGCCGGAGCGCCTCAGATGCGCCGCAAGTGCTGGAATCGGCAGCGTCGTATCCAGGCGATCGGGTCCGTCGAGGCAGATCGCGGCGCTCGCAGGGAGAGCGCCGCCGGCGTCGGCGCGGCGCGCCGCACGGTTATGCGCGAAGCGCTCGATGCGCAATGAATTGGCGCGCTGGCAGAGGCCGAAGTGAATCATCACATGGGGTTGCAAGCGCGCGCAGAGGTCGGGCATGAGCGCGGCGGACTGCCACTCGGTGGGGAGCACCAGGGGATGAAGTTCGGCATCGCGATCGAGCGCCGCCTGCGCCGCCAATTGCTCAGCGAGCCTGGCCGAAGGGTTCTCGGGGACCCCCGGAAACGGGCCAAAACCCGTGATGAGGACGCGCGGCCTCGCCATGGCTTGGACTTACAGGCGGCGCGTGCGTGAGGGAAGCGAATTTGGCGGAAGCTACTCGGCGGCCTTAATCCCCGCGAGGCGTCCAAGCTCCCGCGCCGCCGCCGCGGGAGTCATCTCGCCTCGGCGCACCCTGTCTTCGAGTTCCTGATAATGCTGCGCCGCGCGCCTGCCGCCCTTGAAGGCGGCAAGCAGGCGCTGCTCGAAAATCTCGCGCATCCAAGACGCGGCTTGGTCGCTGCGGCGGGCAGCTAGTGCGCCTGAGGCCTGCGAGGCGGCATGCCGCTCCTGGATCTGCGTCCAGAGCGAATCGAGCCCCTTATTGTCGCGCGCCGAGAGGGTCAGCACCTGCGGGTCCCAGTTCGGATGGCCTGCGGCGAGGATATGCAGCGCGGTGCGATATTCCATCGCCGCGCGGTTGGCGCGCTCCACCTGATCGCCGTCGGCTTTGTTGACGGCGATGATGTCGGCGAGCTCCAGCAGGCCGCGCTTTATGCCTTGCAGTTCGTCGCCGGCGCCGGGGATTGCCACGACGACGAAGATGTCGACCATGTTGGCTACGGCGGTCTCGGATTGGCCGACGCCGACCGTCTCGACCAGGACCACGTCATGGCCGGCGGCCTCGGCCAAGGCAATCGTCTCGCGCGTCGACTTGGTGACGCCGCCGAGACTGTCGCCGGCGGGGGAGGGGCGAATGAAGGCGTTAGGTTCGGCGGCAAGCCTGCCCATGCGCGTCTTGTCGCCGAGGATGGAGCCGCCGGTGCGCGACGAGGTCGGATCCACCGCCAGCACGGCGACTTTGCGGCCCTGGCCGACGAGGTTCAGCCCGAGCTGGTCGATCAGGGTCGATTTGCCGGCGCCGGGAACACCGCTGATGCCGATCCTAATGGCGCTGCCGGTAGAGGGCATGAGCCGGTCGAGCAGCGCCTGCGCGCGTCCCTGGTCCTCGGGCTTGGCGCTTTCGACCAGGGTGATGGCGCGGGCGAGCGCCACCCGGTCGCCGGCGCGAATGGCGGCAGCGGTCTCATCGATGCTTGCCGCTCTGCTGGTTGCGCTCATGGCAAGCGGGGTAGGGGGAAAGCGTTCCGAACGCAAGACGGATGTGGGCCGAGCCGCGGTCCGATCTAGCGCCGCAGGACGCCGATCACCCGGCCGGAAAAGCTCAAGCGTTCGGCCATGACTCTGACAAATATAGGTGAGCAGCGCCTGCGCAAGCGGGCCGTTCTCCCGCTTGAGCCGCTCGTAAGCCTCGGCGCTCAGCTCGCCGCTTGGCACCTCGGCCTGAATAGTAGCGCTGCGCAGCTGCCGAGTGATGAGTCCCATTTCGCCGATTGTCGTGCGCGGCCCAAGGCTGCGCACGCGGACCGAACGGCCGTCGTCCATCTTCACGATGATGCCGACGCGACCTTCGAGAATGAAAGTGCATGGAGCCTGCGGGGTTGCCTTGCGTGGCGATGATCTCGCCCTTGCCAACTTCGAGCCGGCGGCTGAACGCCGACAGTTGGTCGGCAAACTCAACGCTTCCCAAGGCTTGGGTGAACCAATCGCGCAAGCTCGCCGCATTGCCGCCGCCGGTCGATCTCGCGCCGATCACCGCTTGCTCGCAAGCTTCGAGCGCCCGGTCGATATCCGAGGACACCGTCACGCCGCCGGTGATGAATCCACGGGCGTGAAAGGTTTTGCCAAGCTCGGCGGGTAGGTTGATCAGGACGAACCCCGCCAAGCCCCCGTGGCTGGCCGAAGACCTCCGGCGCCTTCATGAAGGCATAGAGGCGGTCTGTGACAGTTTCCTTACAGTCGCGCGCCGCCCGAGCTGGTGCGCAAGACCAGGCGAGTTCTACTCGGCGGCGGCCTGCTTCGCGCCGCCTTTGGCGCCGAGCTTCTTGAGGAGGTCGATGGCCGCCTCGGCGATCGGCGTGCCGGGGCCGAAGATGGCCTTGGCGCCTGCCTCGTGAAGCGCTGGGTAGTCCTGCGGCGGGATCACGCCGCCGACAACAATCATAATGTCGCCGCGGCCTTGGTCTTCGAGCGCCTCGCGCAGGGCAGGCACCAAGGTCAGATGACCGGCGGCGAGCGACGACACGCCGACAATATGTACGTCGTTCTCGACCGCCTGGCGCGCGGCCTCGTCGGGCGTCTGGAACAGCGGCCCGATATCCACGTCGAAGCCGAGATCGGCGAAGGCGCTGGCGATCACCTTCTGTCCGCGGTCATGGCCGTCTTGGCCCATCTTGGCGACCAGGATACGCGGACGCCTTCCGTGCTCGGTCTCGAAGCTGTCGATCAGTTCCTTGATGCGGTTCATGCTGCCGTCCATGCGACCCATCTCCGCCCGGTAGACGCCGGTGATCGCCGAAACTTCCGCCCGGTGGCGGCCATAGATCTTCTCCAGAGCATAGGAGATTTCGCCCACAGTTGCCTTAACGCGGGCGGCCTGTACGGCGCCTTCGAGCAGATTGCCGGTTCCTGTCTCGGCATAACGGGTGAGCCGGTCAAGGGCCTCTTGCACCTCGGCCTCGTTCCGCTCAGCCTTGAGGCGGGCGAGCTTGTCGAGCTGCTGGCGGCGGACGGAGCGGTTGTCGACCTTGAGGATGGCGATCTCGGCGTCGCTGTCGGGGCGGTATTTGTTCACGCCGACAATGGTTTGGCGCCCCGAGTCGATGCGGCCCTGGGTGGCGGTCGCGGCCTGCTCGATCATGCGCTTGGGGATGCCGGCCGCGATGGCCTTGGTCATGCCGCCGAACTTCTCCACCTCCTCGATATGCGCAAGCGCACGCGCGGCGAGGTCGTAGGTCAGCCGCTCGACATAGAAGCTGCCGCCCCAGGGATCGATGCTGCGGGTGGTGCCGGATTCCTGCTGCAGCATCAGCTGGGTGTTGCGGGCGATGCGCGCGGAGAAATCGGTGGGCAGGGCGAGGGCCTCGTCAAGCGCGTTGGTATGCAGCGACTGGGTATGGCCTTGGGTGGCGGCCATGGCCTCGACGCAAGTGCGCACAACGTTATTGAACACGTCCTGCGCGGCGAGGCTCCAGCCGCTGGTCTGGCAATGGGTGCGCAGCGCGAGCGAGCGCGGGTCCTTCGGCTTGAACTCCTCGGCGATCAGCTTCGCCCAGAGCAGCCGCGCGGCGCGCATCTTGGCGATCTCCATGAAGAAATTCATGCCGATCGCCCAGAAGAAGGAGAGCCTGGGCGCGAACGCATCGATGCCGAGGCCGGCGGCGACACCGGCACGCACATATTCGACGCCGTCGGCGAGCGTATAAGCGAGCTCGAGATCGGCGGTCGCTCCCGCCTCCTGCATGTGATAGCCGGAGATCGAGATCGAATTGAATTTCGGCATATGCTTCGAGGTGTAGGCGAAGATATCGGAGACGATGCGCATCGAGGGTGCGGGCGGGTAGATATAGGTGTTGCGCACCATGAACTCTTTGAGGATGTCGTTCTGGATGGTGCCGGACAGCTCGGCGGGCGGCACGCCCTGCTCCTCGCCGGCGACGATGAACAGCGCGAGCACGGGGAGCACCGCGCCGTTCATGGTCATCGACACCGAGACCTTGTCGAGCGGGATGTGGTCGAACAGCGTGCGCATGTCGTAGATCGAGTCGATCGCCACGCCCGCCATGCCGACATCGCCGGTCACACGCGGATGATCCGAATCGTAGCCCCGATGGGTGGCGAGATCGAAGGCGACGGACACGCCCTGCTGGCCGGCGGCGAGGTTCCGCCGGTAGAAGGCGTTGGAATCCTCTGCCGTCGAGAAGCCGGAATATTGCCGGACGGTCCAGGGCCGCTGCAGATACATCGTGGGGTAGGGGCCGCGAAGATAAGGCGGCACGCCCGGCATCCCGTCGAGAAAGTCGAGGCCGTTGAGATCGCCCGCAGCATAGGCCGGCTTGACGGCGATGCCTTCCGGCGTCTGCCAGGGCGCGGCGTTGGCAGGCGCGGCGATGCCGCCGTTCGCTTGCTCGAAGCTTACCTCGGTGAATGAGGGAATGCGCGTCATTTGCGGCCGATCTCGTCGTGGGCGGCTTTCAGAATCCGAAGCGTATCACAGTCATGGTGAAGGAAGGTGCCAATGCCGGCTTGCTCCAGCGCGGCCTGGTCGGCGCCCGGCTTGCCGGCGAGATAGACATGCGCGGCACCGGCTTCCGACAGCGCTTTTGCGGCAGCTTCCGCCTGTTGCGCATAGACCTTGTCCGAGGAGCAGAGGCAGGCAAGCTTCGCACCCGATTCCGTGAATCGTTTCGCGAGGTTGTCGCCGTGGCCTTCCACCGCATCGATCCCGCCAGACTCGAACAGGCTCTTGGCGAAAATCGCACGCGCGTTAAAATCGGAGGCGCGGCCAAGACAAGCGAGGAACACCTTCGGCCGCGTGCCGTGCTTGGCAAGATAGGCATCGCTCCGGTCGCGCAGCCGCTCGAAGGGCTCGGCGAGCCTGATGGGCGCCAGGATCATGTCGTCGGCATAGAGCGCCGCCAGCCGCGGCTGCGCCAGCACCGCGACCTTGTCCTCGGCGAGATCGGGGAAGTCGCTGGTGCCGATCAGCGTTTCCTTGCGGCGCGCGACATTGGCCTGCCGCTCCACGCGGACTTTGGCGACCGCTTTCTGAATCGCGCCCGACTCGACGGCCTCGGCCGCGCCGCCCTCGCCGTCGATCTCCTGAAACAGCGTCCAAGCCGCGGCGCACAGCGCGTCGGTCAAGGCTTCGATGGCGCCGGAACCCGCGGCCGGATCGGCGACGCGGTGGATATTCGCTTCCTCGATCAGGATGGTCTGCGTGTTGCGGGCGATGCGGCGCGCGAACGGGTCAGGCAGCCCGAGCGCGGCGCTGAAGGGCAGCACCGTCACCGCATCGGCGCCGCCGACCGCGGCGCCCAGCGCGGCGATGGTGCCGCGCACGATGTTCCCATGCGGGTCGCGCTTTGTCGTCATGCGCCAGGCTGTCTCGGCGGCGACGAAGGCAGGACGTGGCTGAAGCCCGCAGGCCTCCTCGATGCGCGCCCATAATTTCCGCAGCGCGCGGAACTTGGCGATGGTGAGGAACTGGTCCTGGTCGGCGGCGAGGCGGAAATAGATCAATGCCCGCGCCTCGTCGAGCGCAATGCCCCCATCCTCAAGCGCGCGCAGATAGGCGACCGCGCTGGCAAGCGTGAAGGCAAGCTCCTGCGCCTCCGAGCCGCCTGCAGCATGCACCACCCTGCCATCTGCGACGGCAAGGGGCCCCGCGAAACCTTGGCCGGCCAGATCGGCGACGATGTCGGCGGCGATCTCGGCGATCATCGGCCAGGGCAGCGGGGTGTCGCCACTCAGCGCCATGACGGCGAGCGGACCGAAGCCGAATCTGATGGTCACGTCCTTGGGCGCGAGCCCCCGCGCCTTGACCAGGGTGGCGATCAGGCCCGCGGCGTCCTTCGACTCGATGCCGAGATCGAGATCGATGGCGACCCCCGCGTCCAGATAAACATTGTCGAGCGCGGCGCTGATCGCAGCGCCGGTCGCGGGCAGGGCGTAGCCGTAATCGCCGACGGCGCCCTGAAACACGAGCTGAAGCGCGCCGGCGCCGTTGTTCAGATCTTCGAGCAGTTGCTTGTTGGCGGCTGCAGGGTCGGGCAAGTCGATGCGCTGCATGACCGCCCAGGGCGTGCCGGCGGGGCGGCCTTCGATCCGGCTCGCCTCGCTCGCGCGTGGGTATAGCGGCTCGATCTCGATGCCGTCATAGGTCTTGAACCCGAGCGCGGCAAAGGGCGCGCCTTTGAGCGCCTCTTCGACGAGCGCCTTCCACGCCGCCTCGTCGGCGGGTGGAAAATCGCGGGCTAGGGAGAGTTCCGCCATTCGTCTCAAGCTCAAAGCCGGTCAGGCCCCTCCTAGCATGAAGCGAAAGCGGCAAGGAAGCCGTGCGGTATCTTTGCGGCGCAGGAGGGGAAAAGCTAAAGTGCGGACCGGATTCGAGGAGGCGAGACATGGCGAAGCGCAAGACAGCGCCGAAAACGAACAAGGCGGTTGCAGGCGACGCGCCTGCCGCGGTGGCCGAGGCCCCCGAAAACAGCGTCTATATCGGGCAGAGCGTGAAGCCCGAATTTATCTGGCTCAGGCTTGCCAACCGCCATGGCCTGATCACCGGCGCCACCGGCACCGGCAAGACCGTGACCTTGCAAGGCCTGGCCGAAGCCTTCTCCGACGCGGGCGTGCCCGTGTTCTGCGCCGACGTGAAGGGCGATCTTTCCGGCGTGGCCGAGAAGGGCGAACCCAAAGGCTGGATCGAAGCGCGCGCCAAGGAGATCGGCTATACCGTCGACTACAAGGCCTATCCGGTGATCTTCTGGGATTTGTTCGGCGAGCAGGGCCATCCGATCCGGGCGACCGTCTCCGAGGTTGGGCCGCTGCTCTTGTCGCGGCTGATGGATCTGAGCGAGGCGCAAGAGGGCGTGCTCAACATCGCCTTCAAAATCGGCGACGACGAAAAGCTGCCGCTGCTCGACCTAAAGGATTTGCAGGCGCTGCTCGAGGACTTGGCCGCACGCGCCGACACCCTGACTACGAAATACGGCAACATCACCAAGGCTTCGGTCGGCTCGATCCAGCGCTCGCTGCTCGTGCTCGAGCGGCAAGGTGCGACGCATTTCTTCGGCGAGCCGGCTCTGAAGATCAAGGACCTGATGCGGACGGACCGCTCGGGGCAGGGCTATATCAGCGTGCTCGCCGCGGACAAGCTCATGGAGAGTCCGCGTTTGTATGCCACCTTCCTGCTGTTCCTGCTGTCCGAGCTGTTCGAGGAGCTGCCCGAGGTCGGCGATCCTGAGAAGCCGAACCTGGTGTTCTTCTTCGACGAGGCGCATCTTCTGTTCCGGGACGCGCCCAAGGCGCTGTTGGAGAAGGTCGAGCAGGTGGTGCGCTTGATCCGCTCCAAGGGGGTCGGCGTCTATTTCGTGACGCAGAACCCGCTCGACATTCCCGACACCGTGTCGCGCCAGCTCGGCAATCGCATCCAGCATGCGCTGCGCGCCTTCACCCCAGCCGAGCAGAAGGCGGTCAGGTCGGCGGCGCAGACCTTCCGCAAGAATCCCAAGATCGACACCGAGCAGGCCATCATGCAGCTTGGCACCGGCCAAGCGCTGGTCTCGACGCTCGACGAGAAGGGCCAGCCCAGCATGGTGGATCTGACCTTGGTCAAGCCGCCGAATGGGCGAGTCGGGCCGATCAGCGAAGCCGAGCGCAAGGCGATCATCAATGCAAGCCCGGTGCGCGGCGAATATGACGAGGTGGAGGATCGCGAGTCCGCCTATGAGATCCTGCAGAAGCGCACCACCAAGCGCGCGGAGGCCGCGGCGGCACAGAGCGACGACGAAACGCCGGAAAAGAAGAAGGCCGGCGGGGCGTCGCGGAGCGACGGTTTCTGGACCACGGTCTCCAAGACCGTCATTCGCACCGTGGTGCCCGCGGCGACTCGCGTGATCGAGCAGCAGATCAGGCGCGGCATGCTCGGCGGCATCAAGCGCTAATAAGGCGGAGTTGGCTTCAACCGGCTCAGCCAATCCGCTACTGATCTCTCCATGCTCACCATCGACGGCATCACGCTTCGGCTTGGCGGCCACCTCGTCCTCGACGGGGCGTCGGCCGCTCTGCCGCCGCAAGCTCTGATCGGGCTGGTCGGCCGCAATGGCGCGGGCAAATCCTCGCTGCTCAGGCTCATCGCCGGCCTCTATGAGGCCGATAGCGGCAGGATCGAGGCGCCATCCGGCACGCGGATCGGCTATCTCGCCCAGGAGGCGCCCGGCGGCAAGGCCACGCCATTCGAGACGGTGCTCGCTGCCGATGACGAGCGGGCGCGGCTATTGGCGGAAGCCGAGGACGGCCACGACCCGCACCGGATCGGGGAGATCCACGAACGGCTCAACGCGATCGATGCGCATGCTGCGCCGGCGCGGGCCGCGCGCATCCTCGCCGGGCTCGGCTTTCCCGAGGATACGCAACATCGCCCGCTCGACTCGTTCTCGGGCGGCTGGCGGATGCGGGTGGCGCTCGCCGCGCTGCTCTTTTCCGCGCCCGACCTCTTGCTGCTCGACGAACCGTCGAACCATCTCGATCTCGAAGCGGCGCTATGGCTCGAGTCGTTCCTCAAGGGCTATCGCGGCAGCCTGATCGTGGTGAGCCACGAGCGCGATTTCCTGAAC
>DASQKJ010000102.1:0-10156 GCA_035630595.1 Methyloceanibacter sp. | reverse complement strand
CATCTGGTAAGCGAAGATAGCAGAGCCATCTTCAACCTTGCGGCCGAAAATCGTCATCGACCACTTGTTGTCAAACTCACCAGTGTTGCACTCTTCGTGGGTCTTGTCCGGGCAACGATAGGCCGGGCTCCACAGACCGGGGTTACCGGTCGAGTAGTAGACGATCTTCAGGTCGGCGTCATAAGTAAACCAACCCCAAGCCGCGCCGCCGCCGATCTTGTAGTCCTCGCCCGGGAAGGTCTTGATACCCAGGTCTGAACCAGCCTGACCGAACTGCGGGTTGGCTTTGTTGGTGTCGGCCGTCAGGCACACGTCCTTGTCGGAACCCGTGCTGTGGCAAACCCAAGCCTCCGAACCGTCCTTCAGATTGAAGGCAGCGATGCGGCCGCGAGCCGCGAACTCGTCACCACCGAAGCCGATGATCACCTTCTCGTCGGCGATCAATGGAGCGGGGGTGATAGTCTCGCCCTTCTCGGGGTAGGCGTATTTGACAACCCAGACTTCCTTGCCGGTCTGGCCGTCCAGGGCAATCACGAAACCGTCGAGAGTGCCATAGACGAACTTGCCGTCGGCATAGGAACCACCGCGATTGACGGTGTCGCAACAAGCGCGCGGAACAGCGGACTCGTCACGGTCGGTCTTCTTCACATAGCTCCAGATCGCCTTCGGGTTGTCAGGATCGGTCAAATCCAGAGCCTGCACCACGTTGCAGTTCGACATGGCCGGGCAGCCGGAGACCATAAACAGCACGGTCTTGCCACCAACGTCCTTGATCACGAGGGGCTGGCCCTCATGGCCACGCAGGGCATTGGTTCCCTGCAACCAAATCATCTGCAACTTGCCGATGTTCTTGGCGTTGATATCCGCCAAGGTGCTGTGACGCGTCATCGCGAAATCCCGGCCGGGGGCTGGCCACTGATCGGGGTCCGCCATACGGTCCAGCTGCTCCTTATCGGAGTTAGCAACTGCCTGACCGGAGAGGCCCATCATCACCGCGACGAGGGTTCCGGCCAGAATACCAAACTTCATTTTCATATCGTTCTCCTCTCCCTAGCTACTCAGTTCACCGAAGAAGCTGAGCTATTCTGTATGCCGAGGCGCGCTACTTCCTTGAGCGAAATGCCAAAGAGAGCACCGGGCCCTTGCAAGTTTTCAATCTGTCACTGTGGATATGGGAGGCTACCTGAAAGCGCCGAGGCAAAATAACAAAGCGCCTCGCGCCCGCTCCTGGCGGCGGGTCCTCCGATGAACACATCACGCGGTGACACCTCACGAGGAATTACAGCCTAACGCAGAGTAGCAATGCGGCGTTATCGAAATCGTCGATGGAAACGGACATACCACTCATTGCCAAGCTGTCCGCTCATAATTGCCAAATGTAATGGCTTTGCAAGTGAAAAGTGCTCATGGCAATGAATTCTGCCAATTGCCGATTTCTCGCTGCGCTGCATCAATGCCCGCGCCCGCGCGGGACCTGACCGCATAGGAAAACCTGCATATTTTGTGTGCAGCGCACCTTCATGGCAGCGCGAGAAGGTTAAGTGTATCTTGCGCGGACCGCGCGGCAACGATGAGCCTGCACCACGTTGCAGTTCGACATGGCCGGGCAGCCGGAGATCATGAACAGCACGGTCTTGCCGCCAACGTCCTTGATCACGAGGGGCTGGCCCTCATGGCCGCGCAGGGCATTGGTTCCCTGCAGCCAAATCATCTGCAACTTGCCGAGGTTCTTGGTGTTGATGTCCTTCAAGGCGCTGTGACGCGTCATCGCGAAATCCCGGCCGGGGGCTGGCCACTGATCGGGGTCTCCCATACGGTCCAACTGCTCCTTATCGGAGTTAGCAACTGCCTGACCGGAGAGGCCCATCATCCAAACTTCATTTTCATATCGTTCTCCTCTCCCTAGCTACTCAGTTCACCGAAGACGCTGAGCTATTCGCGCCGACGCCATTTCATTCCTTGGCGGAATGCCCAAGGGAAGCACCGGCCCTTGCAAAACTTTCACCGTCACTATGGGTAGGGAGGCTGCCAAGTAGCGAAGCTGATATTCGCCTTGCGCCCGCTCTTTTGCGTCGACTCCTCCACCAGACGCGTGCTCGGTGACGCCTCCGCGGAGTCGCAACCTAACCCGGAGCGGGAACCAAGCGTTACGAATTAACGGATGGAAACTGGCAGTCCGCGCCTTGCCAAGATCGCGCACCGAAATTGCCAAATGCCCTAGGCTTGAATCGGGAAGTACCCAGGAAAAAATGGCAACGTTTGCAAGGAGCGGAGGCTTACGACCAATCGCGCGGCGTCTTGCCCGAGGTCGAGGGGAGGTGCTGGATGGCGATGCGCATCAGCTCCGGCAAAGTGCGGACGCCGAGTTTCGCCTTGAGCTGCGTGCAGGTATTGGCCACCGTCTTGTAGCTCACATGCAGATGCTCGGCGATGACGCCGTAGGGCTTGCCTTCGGCCACTAGAGCCAGCGTCTGCAGCTCGCGCACCGTCATGCGGCGCAACGGGTTGGTGGTGCCCCTCGCCTCCATGAAGGCGACCTCGGAGGCCAGATCGTGACTGAGATAGGGACGGTTGTCGCGCACCTTCTGAAAGGCCTTCACCACCTCGTCCGAGGAGGTGTCCTTGAGAACGTAGCCCGTCGCCCCGACCTCCAGCGCGCGGCTGACGATGACCGGGTCCGAATGCATGGTAAATACCAGGATCGGCGTGCGCTGATCGTGCAGCCGGAGCCGGCGGATGAAGGAGAGTCCGCCGAGTGCGCCGGTGCGCATGGCGAGGTCGACGATAATCACGTCGGGCTTCTGCATGCGATAGAGCCGAAATCCGTCGGCGAGGCTTTGCGCTTCGACGATCTGCTCGACCCCGACATCTTCGAGCAATTGCCGACAGCCCTGAAGCACGATCGGATGATCGTCGATGACAAGCACGCGGGTCACGACACCCTCTCCACAAGTTCAGGTGTCCGCTCGGCCGTCGCGGCGGCCCGCTCAACGGGAATCTCCACGTGGATGGTCGTTCCCTTCGACGGAGCGCTGTCGATTACACATCGTCCACCGAGAGAACGCACCCGTTCGGTCATGGCGGTTAGGCCAAACCCCCTGGGTGTGGCCGGTGCCATGCCCATCCCATCGTCGCTGAGGCTGAGCGCCAGTCTTGCGCGCGTGCGTTTGGAGCCGTTGCGCTGCGTCTCCGGCATCTCCGCGAGGTTAATCGTCAGCGTGCGCGCGCCGCCATGGCGGATGGCGTTGGTGACGCCCTCTTGGACGCAGCGATAAAGCGTGAGGTCGATGGCTTCGCCGTAGGACTGGGCAAGCTTGCCGAACGAAACGTCGATATGGGTATCGGGGTGACGTTTCTGGAAGCCGGCGATCAGCTCATCGAGCAACTCCGCGAGAGTGACCCGGCCGAGGGGTCCGGGCCTTAGCTTCTTGAGCAACGTGCGGTTCATCAGTTTCAACCGCTCGGCGATCGAGAGAATCTCGCCGACACGCTGGGTAATCTCGGCGGCCCGCCCGCCGGGCTGGGCGGCAAGCGTTTGGATCGACGACGCGTTGGCGGTAATGCCGAACAGGCAGGGCCCCGCCTCGTCGTGCAGTTCGTTGGCAATCGCGCGACGCTCCTCCTCCTGCACGGTGATGAGCTGCCGGTAGAGCCGGCTGTTCTCGTCGCGCGCGGAGTCGAGCGCACCGGCGAGCGTGTTGAACTGCTCGGTGATGACCGCAAGCTCCTTCACCTTCGGAAGATCGAGCCTTGTGGCGTAGTGGCCGTCCTCGAGATTGAGCATACCCTTGGAGAGATGCGCGAGCGGGTCGAGCACGCGGCCGAGCACCACATAGAGAATCGCGAGGATGAAGGCGTTGAGCACCAGCCAGACGACCGCCAGCGACGAGAAGTCTTGCCAAGCTTCGGCAATCTCATCGGCCGGCTCGCCGACGATGATCACCGGATTGGCACCCTCGAGCGCGACCACTCGCACCGCCCTGCCCGACACTTGCGGGCGAACCAACGTGACAAACCATTTCGGGACATAAGGGCGTGCCACCTCCTCCTCGTCCGGCTGCGGCGACACCACGGCGAGCTGGCCCATCGTATCCATGTACATGATGCGCACATGGCGGAGATGCTTGAGCTGCAGCGGGAGTTCTTGGTTGAGCTGAGTAAGCTTGCCCTGGGCAGCCAGCTCTTTCAGAGTCGCGGCGACGAAGCGCTGCGCGACTTCGAGCGAGGCCTCGATCTCGACTTTCGTAGCCGTCCGCGTGTTCATGATCGAGACCGCGCCGGCCAGAAGCGCGGCGAGGAGATTGATGATCGCGACCGCCACCAGGAGCTGAGTACGGACCGGCCGCTCATACCAAAGCTTTTGCAGCACGGGTCAATAGTCTCCACGACCGGATGTCTTTAGCCCCACTATACTGGGCTGTGTATGCAGGCTGCCATATTTTGCTTGACCATTTCCCCTGGTCTTGCCGCGCGAACTTCATATCTCATTCCTGGAGGGCTTTGGCAGCGCGGATTCAACCGAAACCGCACTCCATGTCGGACGGGAAGAAATAGCAATGGCAAGCGTGGCAATAGGATTGCCATATCTTCCCAGGAGCAATCGGAAGCGGTTCGAGGCAGGAGACTCGGCCGCCTGGCTCACCGAGCCATCAGGTAGCCCGCTTGCCGAAGGCCAGGATGCCCGCAACGGGTACGACAAAGCCGATGGTCACCGCGA
This sequence comes from Methyloceanibacter sp., assembly GCA_035630595.1. Lineage (GTDB taxonomy): Bacteria > Pseudomonadota > Alphaproteobacteria > Rhizobiales > Methyloligellaceae > Methyloceanibacter. The sequence continues at coordinate 5,439 of DASQKJ010000102.1, read as the reverse complement.
CGATGGTGAGCGCGGCGAGATTGGCGTAGGAGCCCCGGTCGATCTCGAACCAAAGATTGAGATACTTGGTCTGAAGCTGGCCAGCCACGAGCGCCACGTTCATCAAGGAAGCCATCAGCGCGAACCAGGTGGCCCGCCGCCCGACCGGGGCATTGATGGCCACGAGCGTCAGTGCGGGGATCATGCTTAGCTCGGCGAAGGGCGACGTTACGGTGGTATCGACGAAGGCGATCGTGCGCGCGCCGAAACCGAACATTTCCATGGTCCATTGGTCCCAGCGCAGTGCGAGCGCGATGCTTGGCAGTGACAGGATCGTGCCGATTATGGTGAGCCAGAGCAACACCTTGGCGATCGGTTGCCGCGTGATAACGTCGGAGAACAGCCAGGCGCCGGCGAGGCTGAGCCCAGCGCCGATCTGCGCCAAGGTGCCGTAGAAGGCTTCATCGAAGCCCAGCATGTCGATGGTGAACCAGCGATAGCCCTCGCCCACGCCGGGGCTCGCCCGATAAAGAAAGATGACGAGCGCCGCATAGAAGATGCGCTTACGATGCGCTTCATCGAGTTCCTCGCCGATGCGGGCGAGCATCAGAGCGATGACGGCGAGCGAAATAACAAAGACCAGTTCCTGTCCAAGCGGCAGCCCGCCAAGTCCAATGGCCAGCACGACCGCTCCGAACGCCAGTCCGCCGCCGAGAATGCGCCAGTCGATCGGCTTCGGCGCCGCGCCGTCGAGCCGGACCAGCACGGCGCCGGTGGCCGAGATGGCCGGGATGGCAAGCCCAAGCAGGAAGATCGTCTGGTAGCTGAAGATTTGGGCGAGCCAGCCGGAGAGTCCCGCGACCGACAGAACGCCGGACCAGAGCGCGAGGCGCCCCAACACCTGCACGAGGCCAAGCTCGCGCTCGATTTCGGCTTTGGGCCGCGGCGTGCCGTCGGGATGCTCGCGCTCGACCACCTCCGTGGTCATGGCGTCGGCGATGACGTCTTGCAGCACGACACCGATCACGATAATGAGCTGCGCCATCACATAAAGAGCGTTCTTGCTGGCGAAGGCGATCCAGCCACCGGCAGCGCCGGCGAGTATGACGAGCCCCGAGGCGACCAGGCTCGCGCCGATGAACACATAGGCGCGCCGCTGCGAGCCCATGATCGGCACGGAGTCGGCTAGCTGGCCGAACACCATCTTGATGGTCCAGGGCAAGGTCAGCCAGACGGCGATCGCCGCCAGTTGCGCCGGGGTGAAGGTCAGTGCCTCCTTGATCCAGAAGGCCTCGGCGATGGCGACCAGGCCGAGCGCACCATAAGCGAAATAGATCATCAGCAGCGGCAGGTAGCGCAGCCGCATGGCGCGCACGGGCGTGACCAGCGCCGCCTTGAGCTTGTCGAGCAGCCGCCGCTCTGAGCGGCTCGCCGATGAAACTGCTTTCATGCCTCAAGCCTACCAAAGCGACGGGTCAGGAACCGACCGTCGATGATTCGATTGGCCCTTCGAGCTAATGGGCAAGATTCGACTTTTTCTCAAGGCCTCGGGCGCCCGGCCCGGCGCAAGCTCGTCACGAAATCATCAGGGTATCGCCCTAAGAAGGAGCCCAGCGCAGCCGATAAGCTCCGCCGCGACGAACAACTCTGCCTCAAAGCGCGTGACGATGCGGAGCTTTATAGGCGTTAAGGTGCAGTTGCTGGAGTGACGATGCCGCTTGAGTGGACCGCATACGGTAGGCAATGACGATCCGCAATCTCGACCACGCCTTGCGCCCGCGTTCGGTCGCCGTAATCGGCGCGAGCGCAGAGTCGGGATCGGTCGGCAGCAAACTGACGCAGAATATCTTGGCCGGCGGCTTCGTCGGCGAGGTCTATCTGGTCAATCCGCGTCGGCCAGAGATCACCGGCAGGCGGTGCTTTGCGGATGTGGCCGCCTTGCCCGAGACCCCGGAACTTGCGGTGATCGCCACCCCGCCCGCCACCGTGCCCGGGCTGATCGGCGCGCTCGGGGCCAAGGGGACGCGGGCAGCGGTCGTCATCACCGCCGGCCTTTGTCCCGAGCTCAAACAGGCAGCGCTCGACGCGGCACGCCCCCATTGCCTGCGCATCATCGGCCCCAACTGTCTTGGCATCTCTGTACCGGAGATCGGGCTCAACGCCAATTTCGGCCTCAGCCAACCCAAACCCGGCAAGCTCGCCTTCCTCTCCCAATCCGGCGCGCTGGTCACCGGCATTCTCGACTGGGCGGTGTCGCGCGGGATCGGCTTCTCCTATGTCGTCTCGATGGGGGACATGGCGGATGTCGATGTCGGCGATCTGCTCGACTTCCTCGCAGCGGACGTCGCGACGGGCGCGATCCTGCTCTATCTCGAGACCATCCCGGCGGCACGGAAATTCATGTCGGCAGCGCGCTCGGCAGCGCGTGCCAAGCCGGTGATCGCGATCAAGTCCGGACGCTACGCGGAATCGGCGCGGGCCGCGGCGACTCATACCGGCGCACTCGCCGGGAGCGATGACGCGATCGGCGCAGCGTTCAAGCGGGCGGGGCTTGTTCGCGTCCACGAGTTGGAAGAGCTGTTCACCGCCGCCGAGACTCTGACTTCGGTGAAGCCAGTTGCGGGCAACCGGCTTCTGATCGTCACCAATGGCGGCGGCGCGGGCGTGCTCGCGGTCGACGATCTGATCAGCTCGGGCGGTAGGTTGGCGCCGCTCGGGGAAAGCCTGATCGCCCAGCTCGATAAGGCGCTCCCGACCAATTGGTCGCGAGCAAATCCGATCGACATCATCGGCGACGCCAAGCCCGAGCGCTACGGGGTGACGCTCGACGCGGTGCTTGCCGACTGCGAGGCCGACGCCATCCTGGTGATGAATTGTCCGACCGCGCTCGCATCGTCCAGCGATGCGGCGCAAGCCGTCATCGACTCCATCCATCGGGCGCCGAACCCGCAACGCTTGCCGCCGATCTTCACCAACTGGCTCGGCGAGGAGGCAGCGGCGGAGGCGCGCCGCAGATTCCGCGCGGTGTCGATCCCGACCTACGAGTCGCCCGCCGACGCGGTCAAAGGCTTCGCCTATCTATGGCAATACACCAAGGCGCAAAACGAGCTGATGCGCACACCGCCTTGGGAGCCTGACCGCCTAAAGGTAGCGGACGAAGAGGTGCGGTCGATCATGCGCGCCGCGGCCTGCGCCGGGCGCTCGCTTCTGACCGAGCCGGAAGCAAAGGCAGTCATCGCCGCCTTCGGCATTCCGACTGTCCCCACGAAAGTGGCGGCCTCGCCGCAAGAGGTCGAGGAAATCGCTGACGCTCTCTTGCAGGATTCGGTTGGCATCGTCATCAAGATCTATTCGGAAGATATCTCACATAAGTCGGATATCGGCGGCGTTCACTTGGGCCTGCGCACGCCCCAGGAAGCGCGCCGTGCCGCCGAGAAGATGGAGCGGCGCGCCGCCGCGCTTCGGCCAGACGCACGCCTACAAGGCTTTACGGTGCAGGAAATGATCGTGCGACCCAAGGCGCATGAGCTTCTGCTCGGCGTTTACGAAGATCGCCTGTTCGGCCCCATGATCCTGTTCGGTGCCGGGGGCACCGCCACCGAGATCATCCGCGACAATGCGGTGGCGTTGCCGCCGCTCGACATCGAACTTGCCCGCGATCTCATGGAGCAGACCCGCATCTTCAAGCTGCTTGAAGGCTATCGCGACCGCAAGCCGGCCGATCTAAGAGCGATAGGGGAGGCGCTGGTGCGCCTGTCGCAGCTTGTCGTCGATTGTCCGGCGGTCAAGGAGCTCGACATCAATCCTCTGCTTGCCGACGAGAACGGCGTCGTCGCGCTCGACGCCCGCATTCGCATCGACCCTTCGGAGGTCGACCAGGAAGGGCCCAATCAGCGTCTTGCCATCAGACCCTATCCCGACCAGTGGGAGAGATGGACCGAGACAGCGGAAGGCGAGCGCATTCTCATCCGGCCGATCAGGCCTGTCGACGAGCATCTCTATGCGGACTTTGTCGCCAAGCTCTCGCCGGAGGACATCCGTTTCCGCTTCCTGACGCCACGCAAGGAGTTCTCTCACAAATTCATCGCCCGCTTCACCCAGATCGACTATGCGCGCGCTATGGCCTTCGTCGCGCTCGACAAGGCGCAAAAGGAGCTTTTGGGAATCTCCCGGCTCGCCGCCGACCCAGACTATACGCATGGCGAATACGCCATCATCGTGCGCAGCGATCTAAAGGGCAGCGGCATCGGTTGGGCGTTGATGCAGCACCTCATCCGCTATGCCGAGAAGGAGGGTCTGCGCGAGCTGGTCGGCGACGTGCTCGCCGGCAATGAACGCATGCTCGAAATGTGCCGAGCGCTTGGCTTCGAGACCGCTGCCGATGCTGAAGATGCCTCAATCCGCAAGGTGCGGCTAAAGCTACCCGCCGGCCTCGCCGAGGCGGCGAGCCTCACGCCGGAGGCTGTCTAGGACCGCTCTGGCGCGAGGTGATCCGTGAGCTCGTGGTCGGGAACCTTGGTCAGGTTCTTTTGCAGGTCATCGACCACACGCTCCGCCATCGGCTTGCTCAAATTGTGCCTGAGTTCGGTCAACACCCCAGGGGGCGCGACCAGCACCAGATTGTCGAATTGCCCGCGGCCGTGCTCGCTATCGATCTGCTCGGCCACCAGCTTGATGAAATCCTCTTTCGCCGCCTCTTTCAGGTCCCGGCGCGGCTCGACGGCGGAACGCCCCGGGCTCGCACTCTCCATCACCCTAGAGGGGCGGTCACGCCCGAGATCGCTCGACTTCGCATGCAGCTCCGTTGAGACGAAGCTGGTCACGGTGCGGAAGGCGCCCCGCTCATCCCGCTCGACGAAGCGCGCCCGGCCGCCGTCGGCGATGACATACCAGATCTTCGCTTTTTTCATGGGATCGACCGCATCTCCGGATCGCGTAGAGTCATTATATATGCGGCGAGATCGGCAAGTTCAGCCTTGGTGAGCGGAATTGCCGGCATCGGATGCTTGGGCAGCACGATGCTTGCCATGATCGAGCCCTCGGTCTGGGCCTGTTCGTTGGCAATCTCGCGGAAGCTCGGGATGTCGACATTGGCCTGTTTTTGGCCGGGCCCGACCAGGTGGCAGTTCGAGCAGAGCGCTTGCGCCAAGCTTTTCCCATAAACCGGGTCGGGCAGGCTGGTCGCCGGCCCGGCGACAGCGAGGGCCGGACCGAGCAGCACGCAAGCCGCAGCAGGGACAACAATTAGCCAATGCATGGAGAACCCTCGCGCGCCGAGAAAGACCAGGGACGCCGCCTGCATAGCGGCCAAAGCTAAGGGTCGAGAACCGGTGTTCGGTCCAGAAATCAGGCGCTCATAGCCCTCAGCCCGGCCACGTCGAGCAGATGCACGCGTCGCGCGGACTCGAGCCTGACCGCCCCTCGCTCCTTGAGCTCGGCAAACATGCGGGAAACGGTCTC
>DASQKJ010000101.1:0-6085 GCA_035630595.1 Methyloceanibacter sp. | reverse complement strand
GAAATAAGCGAGCGCGGCCCAGGCGACCAGCGCGGTGGCTGGGAAGATCGCCCTATGGTTCGCGGCGAAGATCGCAGTGAGGAAGATGGCGAGCAGGCCCGTGATGCCGAGCAGCACGCCGTTGAACAACATGCGGTCCTGCTGCTTCGCCTGGTAGGCGTTCGGGTCCCACAGATTGAGCCTGGGCACCATGGGCGAGCTCATCTCGGCGGCAAAGGTGACGGTCTGCCCGGGCTCTAGATTCAGCCGGAACATGTCGGCACGGTCGCTCTTCAGCGGCTCTGGGCGAAAGCCGAGCGACGGCGTGACGGCGGAAATGCGAGGCGCGTCGAGTACCGGCCAGAACACGCCTGAATTGGCCAAAGTGTAACGTGGCGCGACCAGCCAGCGCACGATGCGCTCCGAGGTCGGATTGGACAGGGCGAAGACCAGCCAGCCGGGATTGGTTCCGGGGATCGAGGCGGAGACCGCCATGCGGCCGATATATCCATCGGGGCCCGGCGCCGTCTCAAGCTGCAGGCGGTCGCCGCGGCCCTCATAGAGCTCGCCCTTGGAGGTGATGTCGATCTTGTCCTGGTTGGGCTCGACCGGGATCGCTTCGATGGCGTGGGCGAGGTTCGCGGCGAACAGGACAGCGGCGGCAATGACGCAAGCGAGAGCGGGCGCCCGAACGCCCCGACACCAAGGTGGCGCCGCATCACCTCTAGCCGAGGCGCTCAACTCCGCCATTCCTCCCCCGTCATCCTATCGCCTGCGATCCGCGCTTACCGGCGCGCGTCGGCATCAAGCAGCGCATAGAGCAGATGGTCCTGCCAAATACCGTTGATCCGCAAATAGCGCCGCGCGAGCCCTTCGTGCTTGAAACCTGTCTTCTCCAACAGCTTGATGGAGGCCATGTTGCTCGGCAGGCACGCCGCCTCGAGCCGGTGCAACTCGAGCGAATCGAACACGAAAGGGATAACAGCGCGGACGGCCGCCGTCATGTAGCCCTGCCTGGCATATTGGGCGCCGACCCAATAACCGAGCGTGCAGGATTGGGTCACGCCGCGGCGCACATTACACAAAGTCAGTCCGCCGACCATTGCGCCGGTCGAAGCAGCGAAAATGAACAGCGCGTATCCCACGTCCTCGCGCAGATCGCGCAGATAGTGGCGAACGCGGCGCCGGAACGAGGCGCGCGACAGCTCGTCGCTAGCCCAAAGCGGCTCCCAGGGCGTCAAGAACTCGCGGCTCTGCGCCCTGAGCTCGGCCCAGGCGGGATAGTCCGACATCTGCGGCGTGCGTAGCGTCACCGACTCGGACTCGATGACGGGCCCAAGATCGCTCAAGGAAGCGGCACGCAACAGGGCCATGGCCTAAAGCATCCTCTCAAGCGGCTCTGGTGGAAGGGACGGCGAATTTTGCCGCCACCCGCTCGAATCTTGCAACATGAAGAATCGGCCCAACCGTGGCAAGGCTGGCCGGCGAAGTGAGCATGCATGCAATCAAGGCTTGCAGGTCAGATGCCTCGACCGATTCCACCTTCTCGATCACTTCCTCGGTGGTGAGCGGGCGCCCATGAATCAGAATCTGGCGGGCGAGCTGTTCGGCCCGCGCGCTCGAGCTTTCCAGCCCGGCCAACAGGCCCATCTTGATCTGGGCCTTGACGCGGGCGATCTCGTCGGCGCGGAAGCCGTCCTCGGCGGCCTTGACCAGCTCGTCGCGGATCACCGCGAACAGCTCATGCGCGCGTTCTGGACCGCCGGCAGCGTGGATGGTGAACATGCCGCTGTCGGTGAGCCCGCTGGCGAAGGAATAGATCGCGTAGCAGAGCCCGCGCCGCTCGCGCACCTCCTGGAACAGCCGTGACGACATGCCGCCGCCAAGCGCGCCGGCGCAGATCTGCGCGGTGAAATAGTCGGCGTGGCGGTAGGGCGCCCCCTCGAAGGCAAGCACCAAATGGGTCTGCTCGAAATTCTTCTCCGAGCGCCGCACGCCCCCCGCGTATCGCGCGGCTTCGGGGGGCAGCGCCGCCTCTGGGTTGAAGCCGCCAAGCCAGCGCTCGGCCTCGGCAAGTAGTGCTCGATGGTCGACGGCGCCGGCGGCGGCGAGCACCATGTCGGGAGCGTGATAATGCGCGGCAAGATAGGCGCCGAGATGGTTGCGCTTGAAGCTTCTCACGCTCTCCACGGTGCCGAGAATGGGCCTGCCGACCGGCTGCTCGGGGAAGGCCGCGTCCTGCACCAGGTCGAAGGCGATGTCGTCCGGCGAGTCCATCGCCGCGGCGATCTCTTGCAGGATGACGTCTCGCTCGCGGGAAAGCTCGGCGCGGTCGAAACGCGGGGCGACGATGATGTCGCTCAGGATATCGAGCGCGAGCGGCATGTCCTTGCGCATCACCCGCGCGTAATAGGCGGTCGAGTCGACGCCGGTGGCGGCATTCAGCTCGCCGCCCACCGCCTCGATCTCCTCGGCGATGTCCCGCGCGCTCCGGCGCGCGGTCCCCTTGAAGGCCATGTGTTCGAGAAAATGGGCGACGCCGTGCTCGCTCAAGGCCTCGCTTCGGCTGCCGGAGCCGATCCAGATGCCGATCGACACCGTCTCGACCTCGGGCATGGCGTGGCTGACGACGGTCAAGCCATTGGCGAGCTGTGAACGCTCGATGCTCATGCGCGCGCCTCGGTCCGGCGTCCGCGTCCCAACCCACCGGCCCGGGCATGGGTCTCGACGAAGCTCGCGACGGAAGCATAGTCGTTGGGGAGCGTGGTGCAGCGCTCGTGCTGTCCGAGCCTTAGCCGCAAGCGCTCGGGTTGCTCGGGAACGCGGCCGCAAGCCCGCTCGACCGCCTCGGGGAATTTGGCGGGGTGCGCCGTCGACAGCACGACCATGGGCCAAGGGCCGAGTCCGGACTCGGCACGCGCGGCCGCGACGGCAACCGCCGTATGCGGATCGCTCAGCACGCCCGTCTCTTCCATCAGCCCCCGAATGGTCATCTCCGTCTCCGGCTCGCCGATTGCATGTGCCGCGAACAGAGCGCGCATCCCGGCAAGCTCGGTCTCGTTCAGGTGGAAAGCCCCGGTGGTGCGGAGCTCCTGCATGAGCGATCTCACGCGCGCGGCGTCGCGGCCGGCGAGCTCGAACAAAAGGCGCTCGAAATTGCTCGCAAGCTGGATGTCCATGCTCGGGCTAGAAGTGGCGATCACGCCTTTGGGCTCGTAGACCCCCGAGCCAAGGACGCGAACCAGACTGTCATTGAGGTTCGTGGCAATAACGAGGCGCGCGACCGGAAGGCCCATCGCCCTGGCCGCGTAACCCGCGAAAATATCACCGAAATTTCCAGTGGGCACGGCGAAGGCGACCGCCCGGTGCGGCGCGCCGAGGCTCACTGCCGCGGTGAAGTAATAGGCGATCTGCGCCAGGATGCGGGCGAAGTTGATCGAGTTGATCCCGGTCAGGTCGAGGCGGTCCCTGAGCGGCATGTCGTTGAACAGCGCCTTCACGATCGCCTGGCAGTCGTCGAAGGTGCCTTCCACCGCGATGTTGTGGACGTTCTCTTCTGTGGCTGTGGTCATCTGGCGGCGCTGCACGTCGCTGACGCGCCCCTTCGGGTGCAGAATGAAAATGTCGATCGCTTCGAGCCCGCGAAATGCCTCGATTGCCGCGGCGCCGGTATCGCCCGATGTCGCTCCGATCACGGTGGCATGCGCGCCTTTGCGCAACAGCGCGCGGTTCATCAGCCGCGCGACCACCTGCATGGCGAGGTCCTTGAAGGCCAGAGTCGGCCCGTGAAACAATTCCAGAATGAAGCTGTTCGGCGCGATCTGGCGCAAGGGCGCGACGGCCGGATGATGGAAGCTGCCATAAGCCTCCTCCAGCACGGGCTCGAGGTCAGGCAGGCAGGGATCGCCTTCGAGGAAAGGGCGCATCACCCGATAGGCGGCATCAGCATAGTCGAGCCCGGCGAGAGCGGCGATCGCATCGGGCTCGAGCCTCGGCCAGGCCTGCGGCATATAGAGGCCGCCGTCGCGGGCAAGCGCAGCGAGGAGCGCCCCCTCAAAGGAGAGCACCGGCGCTTCACCGCGCGTTGAGACGAACTTCAAGACGAGCCTCGCTGGGGCAGGAAACGGGGGTTTTCTTGGGCCGACCCTAGCGGTCGCCGCGGTCGCCCGCAACCGGAGGGCGGTATCATTCTAAAGACTTCCGGCCTCGATACAGGCTTCGTACATAAACGGCGTAGACGACGAGGAGGCCGGCGGCGAGCAGAAACCAGGTGATGGCGTATTGCAGGTGATTGTTCGGAATGTCGAGCCGCGTCTGGCCGCCCTCCGGCCAACCGCCGGGCACCAGGGCGTTGTCGGCTTCGAGGAAGAAAGGCGATACATCGATCAAGCGCTGCTGGAACATCGCGCGCGACATGGCGTACAGGTCGCGCCAGAACCAGCGATTGGTCGCAGGCTCGTTGTCGGGGGTGAACAACGCCTGCGTGTCGGGCGCCCGCACGATGCCGGTAACGATGGTCACGCTCTCGATCTGGCCATCCGGGCGCGCTGCCGGCTCTCTCAACTCGACCGGCACGAAGCCGCGATCGACCAGCACCATCTCCCCGTCCGCCGTTTCGAGCGGCGTGATGACGTGCCAGCCGACCCTGCCGGCGGAAACGGCGTAGAGATATTGCTCCTTGGCGTGGTGAAAGCGGCCCTCGACGCTGACGCGGAAATAGCTTGGGTCCCGCCCCTCGCGGACCAGCGCTTCCGCCGCCTCGAGCGAGATCGGCGCGCTCGTGGTGCGCGTTTCGATCTGCGCGATAATTCCTTGCTTCCACTGCATCCGGCTGAGTTGCCAGAACCCCAGGCCCAGCAGCACCGCCAGCGCCGCAAGCATGAACATGGTGAGCCCGAGAAGGCTTTTCTGCTGCATCGCGGCCACTCTAATTCGAGATGAGCTTCCCTTCTTCGGCCTTGTGTCTGAACTGAAGCGCGATCAGCGCGCCCTTGAAGGACCGAAGCAGGATGAGCGGAAGCAGAATGGCGAGCGGGCCCCACAACAGGGCGTGAAGCCAGTAAGGCGGGGCGTAGCGTATCTCGGTGAACAGCGCGAGTCCCGTCACGATGAAGCCGGTCACGAGGATGACGAAGACGGCGGGCCCGTCGCCCGAATCCGCGAATCCGTAGTCGAGGCCGCAAGCACCGCATTTGGGGGCTACGGTGAGATAGCCGGAGAACAGCTTGCTCCTACGACAAGATGGACAGCGTCCGGTGAGCCCGGCCCAGAGCGTGGATGCCAAGGACGGCAAGTTGCTGCCGCTCGCGCTTTGAGCCATCGGCCGACCTCAAAACGAAAAGGGGCGGCCTAAGGACCGCCCCTGGTTCCGCGCGAAAGCGCTCTAATGCGTCGGATAGTTGCTGCCGGCTCCCCACACATAGATGCAGGTGAACAGGAACAGCCATACCACGTCAACGAAGTGCCAATACCAGGCGGCGGCCTCGAAACCGAAATGCTGCTTCGGCGTGAAGTCGCCCTGCAGCGCGCGGATCAGGCACACGGTGAGAAAGATGGTGCCGACGATCACATGGAAGCCGTGGAAGCCGGTCGCCATGAAGAAGGTCGAGCCGTAGATGTGGTTGGCGAAGCCGAAGCCGGCGTGCATGTACTCATAGGCCTGCAGCGCCGTGAACATAATGCCGAGCACGACGGTGCAGGCGAGACCAAGTACGAGGCCCCTGCGATCGTTTTGCAGCAGCGAATGATGCGCCCAGGTGACCGTGGTGCCGGAGAGCAGCAGGATCAGGGTGTTGACGAGCGGCAGTCCCCAAGGGTCGAAGGTGTATTTGAAGCTGCCGAGGCCCGGGACGTCGGCTTCAGCGCTCGGAATGGGTGGCCACTGGCCGCCGAGCACCTGAGTGCGGGCATAAGTAACGGCGCTATCGGGATAGAGTGCCGCGTCGAAATAGGCCCAGAACCAGGCGACGAAGAACATCACCTCGGAGGCGATGAACAGGATCATGCCATAGCGCAGATGGAGCTGCACCACCGGGGTCTCGTAGCCCTCGTGCGCCTCCTTGATGACGTTGCGCCACCAGCCGAACATGGTGATGATGACGAGCAC
>DASQKJ010000100.1:0-17294 GCA_035630595.1 Methyloceanibacter sp. | reverse complement strand
GATGGTTGGGATGGCGCTGCAATTCGGTTGGCGATCCCGTCCTGACGATCTTCTTGTCGGCAAGCACTGCCACCCTGTCGCACACGGTGAAGATGGTATCAAGATCGTGCGTCACCATATACACCGTTAGCCCAAGTGTCTGTTGCAGCTTGCGAATCAGGTGATCGAAATCCGACGCACCGATCGGGTCGAGCCCGGCGGTCGGCTCGTCGAGGAACACGATCTCGGGATCGAGTGCAAGCGCCCGGGCAAGCCCTGCCCGCTTGCGCATGCCGCCGGAAAGCTCCGAGGGGAATTTATGCGCGGCGTTGGGCGGCAAGCCCACCATCGAGAGCTTGAGGAAGGCAAGGTCGTCCATCATCGCCTGCGGCAGTTCGAGATGCTCGCGCATCGGCACCTGGATGTTCTGCATCACGGTGAGCGAGGAAAACAGGGCGCCGTCCTGAAACAGGATCCCCCAGCGCCGCTCGATCTCGAGCCGGTCCTGCGGCGTGAGCGTCTTGGCGTTCTGCCCGAAAAGGCCGACATCGCCGGCGTCCGGCTTCACCAGGCCGGTGATGACGCGCATCAGCACCGACTTGCCCTGACCCGAGCCGCCGACGATGGCGAGGATCTCGCCGCGATAGACATCGAGACTGAGGCCGTCCCAAATCTGATGGCTGCCGAAGCTCTTGGCGAGCCCGCGCACGCGGATGACAACCTCTCGTCCGTTATCGACGATCACACCCCGATCCCCGACAGGAACATGGCGAAAATGGCGTCCAGAATGATCACCAGGAAGATGGCCTTGACCACGGCGCTGGTCACATGCGTGCCGAGGGATTCGGCGCTGCCTTCGACTTTGAGACCTTCCAGGCAGCCGACCAGGCCGATGATTATGGCGGCGAACGGCGCCTTGATCATGCCGGCCATGAAATGCTGGAAGGTCACCACGTCGCGCAGTTTGTCGACATAGTTGGAGGCGTCGAGGCCGAGCACGGCGAAGGCCATCAGCCCGCCGCCGGCAAGCCCCATCAGATCTCCGAGAAAAGTGAGCAGCGGCAGCGCCACCACCAGCGCCAGGATGCGCGGCAGGACCAGCGTGTCCATCGGGTCGATGCCGAGCGTGCGCATGGCGTCGATCTCCTCGCGCATCTTCATGGAGCCGATCTCGGCGGTGAAGGCGGAGCCCGAGCGGCCCGCAACCATGATGGCGGTCAGCAAAATGCCGACCTCCCGGAGCGCGAGGATGGCGACCATGTTGACGGCGAAGGGCTCGGCGCCGAACGGCTTCAATTGCACCACGCCCTGCTGCATCACCACGGCGCCGATCAGGAAGCAGATCAGCGCGATGATCGGCACCGCGCGCAAGCCGGCATGGTCGAGATGGTGGAAGAAGGAAATGGGGCGGAAGCGCCAGGGCTGGCGGATCATCCGCAGAAGCGCCGCGGTGACCTCGCCGAGAAAGCCGGTGAGCTGGACCGCGTCGCGCCATACGCCGGTGAGCGCGCGGGTCATGTCCTCGGTGAAGAACTGGAGCGTACCCCGCTTCTCGAGTTCCGGCCGTTCGGCGCGGCTCCTTCGCTGCACCTCCTCGATCAGGATGCGGAAGGCTTCGGTCGCTCCGGCATAGCGGGTGCGGAGCCCGGTCCGCTCCCAGGCGGCGGCCGTGCGCTGCAGCAGCATGGCGCCCGCCGTGTCGATCTCGGCGATGCCGGCGATGTCCATCTCGCCGGTGAAGTCGGGTGTCGGGGGGATCGGCACCCGCAGGCGCTTCAGCGCGGTGTCGAGCTGGGCGGCCTCGTGCACGGTCCAGGCGCCGGTCGCCACCAGGCGGAAGGTGGTGCCCCTGAGCTCGACGCGGAAGCCGGGTGCGCGCGCTTGGGTCGGCAGGACAAGCTGGTGGTCGCGCTTGAGCATGGACGGACTTGGCCGCTTGAGGTTAACACGAGGGGGCCGGGCGCAGTCGGAGCTTCCTGTTTCTGGACGATAATCCGGGAGAAAGAAAGGCGTTATGGCGGGTGTGGCGGACGGACCAAATGCCGGCGTGCGGGGCGGCCTCAGCCTCGCGGTCGAGATCGAGCCCTGGCCGATCAAGGGCGCGTTCAAGATTTCCCGCGGCTCCAAGCAGGAAGCGGCGGTCGTGGTGGCCTCGATCGCCGACGGCACCCATCGCGGGCGAGGCGAGTGCGTTCCCTATGCGCGCTATGGCGAAAGCGTCGCCGGCGTGGCCGCCGCAATCGAAGCCTGCGCCGGCGCGATCGCCAATGGGCTGACGCGGGCCAAGCTTGGTGTGCTGCTGCCGGCCGGGGCAGCGCGGAACGCGCTCGATTGCGCGTTGTGGGATTTTGAGGCGAAGCGATCGGGACGAAGCGCGGTGGAGCTTGCAGGGTTGCCGCCCCTCCAGCCGGTCCTCACCGCCTTCACGCTCTCGCTCGGCACGCCCGAAACGATGGCCGCGGCGACGCGCGAAGCGGGCGCCTATCCCCTGCTCAAGCTCAAGCTCGGCGGGGACGGCGATCGGGAGCGGCTCGCCGCCGTGCGCGCGGCCGCACCGCAGGCGCGGATCATCGCCGATGCCAACGAAGCCTGGCAACCGCATGAAACCGAGTCGCTTTTGGCCGCGGCCGCTTTGGCGGGCGTGGAGTTGATCGAGCAGCCGCTGCCGGCCGGCGAAGACGACATTCTGGCGCGGATCGAGCATGTGGTTCCCATCTGCGCCGACGAGTCGGTGCATGACCGCGCCTCGCTCGTATCCCTGGCCGATCGCTATGATGCCGTGAACGTCAAGCTCGACAAGACCGGAGGGCTGACCGAGGCCCTGCTGCTCGCACAGCAGGCGCGCGCGCTCGGCCTCAAGATCATGGTGGGCAGCATGGTGGCGACGTCGCTCGCCATGGCCCCTGCCCTGCTCGTCGCGCAGGAGGCAGATTGGGTCGATCTCGACGGCCCGCTGCTGCTCGCGCGCGACCGCGTCCCCGGTCTCACTTACGAAGGCGCGATGGTCTTGCCGCCCCCGCCTGAGCTGTGGGGTTGAGCGCCGACGACCAGGGCGCCATGCCAGCGCCGCATCAGCATGAAGGCGCCTGCCGCACCGATGAGCGCGAGCAGCGCCATGACCGTATAGGCCTCGCCGGCAAAGGTCCGAAACAGCGGGCCAGAGACGATGGTGACCGTGCCCATCGCCAGGCCGCCGATAACGGCGGCGTAGACGCCTTGTGCGGTGGCGGCGCGATCCTCCGGCACGGCGTGGGTCATGAAATGGATGGCCGCGAGATGGGCGGCGCCGAAGCTCAATGCGTGCAGCGTCTGCAGCAGCGCCGTAAGCCACAGCGGCGGGTCGAAGGCCATGACTCCCCAGCGCAGGGCCGCGGCGAACCCGGCGAGCATCAGGAGCCGCGCCGTGCCGCAATAGGCGATCACCCGGCCGGAAACTGCGAACAGCGCGACCTCGGCGATCACCCCGACCGACCACAACAGGCCGATGACACCGTCCGGGAAGCCTTGCGAGCGCCAATTCAGCGTGCCGAAGCTGTAATAGAGCGCGTGGCTCGACTGGATCAAGCTGGCCGCCAGCAGGAACAGAAGGAACAGCGGCGCGCGCACCAGCTTGAACGCGTCTTCGAGCTTCAGCCGGCGCAACACCGACGGCGCCGAGGCCCCTTGCCCGGCGAGGTCGGGCGGCAGGAGATGGGCGGCGAGTGCCATCAGCAAGGTCGCCGCGACCAGGAGCGGGAGCACGATCTCGGGTCCCACCAAGCCGATGATCACGCCGGTGCCGAAGGCCGCCACGATGAAGCTCAGCGAGCCCCACAACCTGACCCGGCCATAGTCGATCCCACGCGCGCGGACGCCGCCGACCGCGACCGTCTCGATCAGCGGCATGATCGTGGTGAAGTTGACGGCGAGCGCGATGCTGGCGAACAGCATCTGCCAGAAGCCGTCCGACGCCCAGAGCAGCAGGAAGGAGAGGAGCGAGCCCCAGGCGAGCGCGATCAGGATAGTGCGCCTGCCCCCCAGCCGGTCGGCGGCGAAGCTGATCGCCGGCGTGCAGAGGATGCGGGCGAAGAGCGGCGCGGCGAGCAGCACGGCGATCTGGTCGGCATTGAGCTGCCGCCAATCGAGCCAGACCGGCAGGTACGGCAAATAGCAGCCCACCACCAGGAACAGGGCCGCATAGAGCAAGCCGAGCCGCCAAGCGAAGGAAAGGCGGGGCTGACCCACGGGCAAGCCTTAGGCCTTTATGGAAACCGCAGCGGACCGAAATCCGCGCGCGTTTGCTCTTTCGCCACTCACGCCGCCGCAATCTCGCGGCGGATCGCATCGCCAAACTGTTGCTCGGCCTGGCTGAGATCGAAATCCGCCTGCAAGCGGATCCATAGCTCGGCACCGGTTCCGAAATAGCGCCCGAGTCGCAGCGCGGTTTCCGGCGAGATGCCGCGGCGCCCCGCAATAATCTCGGAAATACGGTTCGCCGGAACCCGTAGCTTGAGTGCCAACGCGTTGGCGGTGAGATTCCTGGCTTCCATTTCGCGAGCGAGAATGCGGCCGGGATGCACTCGGATCATCTTGTACCTCAATGATAATCAGTTATTTCCACGTCGTAGGCGTTGCCGTCACGGAACCGGAAGCAAATACGCCAGGGGCCGTTGACGGTGATCGCCCACTGCCCCTTGCGGTCGCCCTTGAGCTTATGCCACCCCACGCTTTTGAGCGGACTGATCGCATGCACCGAGGGGGCTGCGTCCAGCATATTTAGCAGCTCGATGGCCCGATTTTGATCAAGCCCGGAGAACTTGCTTTTGCCCGTTTCGGCGAAACGGCGCGTGGCGCTGTTCCTCCAGGACTTGATCATACGTAAGGCATACTACGCATCGCGTATTATGTCCAGGCGCGAGCTACGCGAAATCTATCCGGCAAGGCTCCGCATCGGAAATGCCGTAATAAATCGGCGCCGAGATAACCCGGTACTAACGAAGGCTGGTTACGAATCCGGAGCTTTTGCCCTCTACAGTTCGGCCGTCTATCCCGAATCACGCTAGCCTTCCAGCCATGCCGGCACGCGCACCATGCGGTAGCAGCCCTCCGCAATCCGAGGCCCAGCGCAAGCCGGGCCTTGCCGAATCCTATGCCGCGCTGGAAACCTTGCTGCGCAAAAGCCCGCGCGGCCGCTGGTTCCTCGCCGAATATGCTCGCCGCAACCGCACCGCCGAGACCGAGCTGCTGCTCGAGGCGCTGGCCAGGATCGAAACAGCGGTGACCAAGCCCGTGCCGCGGCACGGGGCTCCTGGCAACATTTTCGCCGAGCTTATCGAGATGAGCGAGGCGATCGCGCGCACCCGGCGAGAGATCGCCCATATCAGGCCACCGCACCAACTCGACCAGTTCGACCAGCAACTGTTCGACGCCACGGTGGAGCTCGACCACATCGTCGAAGCGACCGAGAAGGCGACCTCCGACATTCTCGCGGCCGCCGAGGAAATCCAGGAAGTCGCCTGGACCTTGCGCGAGAAGGGCATCGACATCGCGCTCTGCGACAAGATCGATCAGCGCGCCACCGACATCTATACCGCCTGCTCGTTCCAGGACATCACCGGCCAGCGCACGGAGAAGGTGGTCAAGGCGCTGCGCTTCATCGAAGCGCATCAACGCCATGATCGAGATCTGGGGCGTCGACGATATCGCCGGCAAGGTGGACGACATCGCCTCGCAGATGCGCAGCTTTGCCGAGCAGGTGCGCGACGACGACTGGCTACTGCACGGGCCGCCGAGCAAAGGCGACGGGCTGAAGCAGGACGATGTCGATCGCATGTTGCGGGAGGCGCGTGGGACCCGGGATGAGAGCGTGGCGAAGGCCGCGCCGGATGCGTCTTCGACAGCGCCAGGCGACACCCCAAGTTTCGAGCCGCCGGGGCCCGTGACCCTTGCCGAACTGGATGCCGTCAAGCGCGCCGCGCTGTTCGGCTAGTTATTTTCTCCATTAGATTTGAACAGCTTACAGAAAATTGACGAGCTGCCTGGGGGTACCCCTTGACAGCAATTAGGCCGCTAACCATCTCAATGGGGACGCGAAGTTCCCCCAAGCGTCCCCCAAACTGACGCATGAGAATGAAGCGGCCCGGTTCCCCCCCAACCGGGCCGCCTTCTTTTGCGCACCGCGTCTGCCGGGCCAGCGCCGAAACCGCGCGCCCCGCTTAGGCAGACCCAGATTATGGGCCGCCATCACGTTCTCGATGAATTGGCGCGCCGCATTCTCCCAGCTATAGGTCAGGGCATGGGCCCTTGCCGCATCCCGGTCGAGGGCGAGCGCGCCCAGCGCCGCCTCCCGCAAGTCCTCGCTCAGAACGCCGGCACGCGGATCCGTCACCACATCCTTCGGCCCGCTCACCGGAAAGGCGGCCACGGGCACGCCGGATGCCAGGGCCTCCAGCATCACCAAGCCGAACGTGTCGGTGAGGCTCGGGAACACGAACACATCCGCCGAGGCATAGGCTTCCGCCAGGGCCTCGCCCTCGCGATGGCCGGCGAACAGGGCGGCGGGGTAGGCACGTTGGAGCCCCGCCAATTGCGGCCCACTGCCGACCAGCACCTTGCGGCCGGGCAGATCGAGCTCGAGAAAGGCCTTGATGTTCTTCTCCACGGCGATCCGGCCGACATAGAGGAACACGGGCGCCTCGCCGAACAGTCGCAGGCGGCGCGGCCGGAACAGCTCGGTATCGACCCCGCGCGACCACGGCATCAGCCGCTCGAAGCCGCGCGCGGCCAGATCGGCCGCGACTGACGGCGTGGCCACGAAGGTCCCGGCCGCGGCGTTATGGAAGCGGCGTTGCAGGGCATAGCACCAGCGCTCCGGCACCGGCAGTCGGGCCGAGACATATTCCGGAAAGCGGGTGTGATAGCTCGTGGTGAAGGGCCATTTTCGCTTGCGGCAATAGCGTCTGGTCATCAGCCCGATCGGCCCCTCCGTGGCGATATGGATAAAATCGGGACGCATCCGCTCGATATGGCGCGGGATCGCGCGCGGCCCGGCGAGCGCCAACCTGATCTCGGGATAGGTCGGACAGGGCAAGGTGCGGAACAAAGCCGGCGAGAGAAATGCGATGTCGCAGCCGAGCTTCGGCGCCTCCAGCGCCAGCCGCTCATAGGTGCGCACCACCCCATTGACCTGGGGGTGCCAGGCATCGGTGGCGACCAGGACCCGCATCAGGCGGCAGCCTCGAACTCCTCGACGAGAGACTGGGGCGGTTTGGTGTCCTGCCACGGAGCGGTCCAGCGGATGATCTCGAAAATCCCCTCCTCGGACTCGGCGACCGCGGTGCAGCTTTCGACCCAGTCGCCGGTATTGATGTAGATGACGTCGCCGAGCTGGCGCATGGCGGCATGATGAATGTGGCCGCAAACCACTCCCTGCGCGCCGTGCCGCCGCGCTTCTTGCGCGAGCGCGGTCTCGAATTCGCCGATATAGTTCACCGCGCGCTTGACCCTCTGCTTCAGATAGGCCGACAGCGACCAATAGGGCATGCCAAACCAGCGGCGGACGACGTTGAAATGGGTGTTGGCCCACAGCGCCACCGCGTAGCTCCAGTCGCCGAACAGTGCGAGCCATTTGGCGTAGCGGACCACCACGTCGAATTCGTCGCCATGGATGATGAGATAGCGCCTACCATCGGCGCCGACATGGACCGCGTTGCGCTCGAAGGCGATGCCGCCGAACTTCGATCCGCAATAGTTGCGCATGGCTTCGTCGTGATTGCCGGGAATGAAGACGATCTCGGTTCCCTTGCGGACCTTGCGCAGCAGCTTTTGCAGCACGTCGTTATGGGCTTGCGGCCAATAGATGCCGCGCTTGATGCGCCAGAAGTCGACGATGTCGCCGATCAGGTAGATCCGGGGCGCGTCGTGGCAGCGGAGGAAATCGATGAAGGCCTCGGCTTGGCAGGCCTTGGTGCCCAGATGCAGGTCCGAGATGAACAATGCGCGGCAACGCCTCACCCCCGGTTCATGCAGCAAATCGTCATCCCATGTGTTCAGCACGATGGGTGCGCAGATAAAGTGATTTTGTTTCAGCGATGTGACATTGGGGGCGGAAGCGTTAACGTCGGGGCTCTAGTCGCGATAGAGGTACTGCTGGAAGCCTACGAATGTGTCGCGGATCACTGGCACCCCGCCGAGCTTCTCGGCCGCCTCGCCCACCGTATGGTACTTCAGTTCCAGGAGGTGGGCGAGTTTCTCTTGGTCCAGCTCCTCGACCCCCTGGTTGACGTATTGTGCCAGAACGAATTCCAGGAAGGCTTGGAGCGGCGCATTATATTTGGCGAAGATTCCGCCGCGATGAGCCTCGACGCGGTCCGAGCGGGTCATCGGAGCGAGCGCGAAGGCGATATAGGCCAACACGTCGAACACGTCGCTCTTCTCGGCGTTGATCATGCGGCTGATCTCGGCAAGCTGCTCGGGGCCAAAAGTCGGCAACTCTAAGATGTGTCCATGACACCGGCCCTGAAGCAAAGACTGGAGGCCGTGCTCGGCGCGCGCGTGGTCGAGACCGACTCGCTGCCGGTCGGCTTCGGCCTCACCGGGCTCGAATTGCGGCTCGAAGACGGGCGGCATCTGGCGGTGAAGGCGGCGGCCGAAGCTGGCGGCGGGCGCGGGCCTGACCTCGCGCTCGAAGCCTATATGCTCGGCGAGCTGGCGCGGCTGTCGCAGCTTCCGGTGCCGCAGGTGCACTATGCCGACGCCTCGCTGCTGGTGATGGATTATATCGAGCACGACGGCGGCGGCATCACGCCAAGTGTCGAGCGGCACGCGGGTGAGCTGATCGCCGCGCTGCATGCCACGCCGCGCGACACGTTCGGCTACGAACGCGACACGCTGATCGGGCCGCTGCACCAGCCCAACCCTGAATCAGATCGCTGGGTGCCGTTCTTCCGCGACCAGCGACTCATGTTCATGGCGCGGGCCGCGCATGAAGAAGGCGCGCTGCCGGCCGCTATGCTTGCCCGCATCGAGCTTCTGGCCGCGCGCATCGGCGACTATCTGTCAGAGCCGCCCTTCCCGAGCCTGCTGCATGGCGATCTCTGGACCGGAAACGTGCTGGTGCGGGATGGGCGGGTCGCCGGCTTGGTCGATCCCGCGATCTATCGCGGGCACCCCGAGATCGAACTCGCCTTCGCGACTCTGTTCGGGACGTTCGGCAGCGACTTCTTCGACGCCTATGCGAGTACCTTACCGCTCGCGCCGGGCTTTCACGAGGAGCGGCGCGACATCTACAACCTCTATCCGCGTCTCGTGCATGTCCGGTTGTTCGGGTCGGGCTATCTCGCGGGCATTGATGCAACGTTGCGCAGATGCGCGCTTTAGATCGCAACCGCCCGCGATAGAGCGCAAAAGACGGCAATAAATCGCGGAAGCCCGCAATCGGCAAAAAAGAACCGGCCCGGACAGCGCCGGGCCGGTCTTCCCTGCGAAACGAGCCGAGCGCCAAAAGGCATGGCCTTAACAGCGGGCTTCGGCTCGCCCCCCCATCATAGTCCTGAGCCTACGTTTTTCGGAGTTGCTACAGGTCCCTCTAAGCTCTGTCGTCCGGTCAGTGAACCAAGGCCCCCCAGCCCCGTCCCCCGATTTGTGCAAGCAGGCTAGCCAGCGCCGCGGCAAGCTTCAACCTCAGGCAAGGGGCACGGCGCAAAACGCTGGCGGACTGTTGCGCAAATGCCCAGAGCGCCTTAGCTGCTCAAATTTGTTATGTTAGATCAATATGATAGCTGTGGACGGCCGGCTGCGCCGGGGTTGCCGGTCCTTGTCTGCCGCGCGAACCAGGTGCGGTTTTCCGGGCAAACTTTGTCCACGCCTTGTTGCAGTTCGGCAACGTGCCGGCGGAGGCGCCGCTCGCCTGATTCCCCCAGCCCCCAGGCATCGGCGCGGGACCGCCAAGGTCTTGGTGGGTTTGGCGTTTCGGAAGCGAAGAGGAAGGCAGGCGGTTGCGCTCCTTAGGTCCGTGTGCATCATGCAAGAAAATCGAAGCAGGGGAGACGGATGAAACTTTTACGCTATGGCGAAAGCGGGCGGGAAAAGCCGGGCATTGTCGACACAAGCGGCCGGATTCGCGACCTGTCCGGAATCGTCGGCGACATCGCCGGAGATGCGCTCGACCGGGAAAGCCTCGCTCGCCTCAGGGGCCTCGACCTTGCGTCGTTGCCCTTGGTCGAAGGCGATCCGCGAATCGGCGCGCCGGTAGGTGTGGTGCCGAAATTTCTCGGCATCGGCCTGAACTACCGGGACCATGCCGAGGAGACCGGCATGCCGATCCCCGACATGCCCATCGTGTTCGCCAAGGCAAGCTCGTGCGTCTCGGGGCCATACAATCCGGTGCTTGCGCCCAAGGGCTTCGAGCGGATGGACTACGAGGTCGAACTTGCCGTGGTGATCGGCACGCGCGCGAAGCGCGTCGCCGAGGCCGACGCGCTGGACTATGTCGCGGGCTACGCGATCTGCAACGACGTCTCCGAGCGGAGTCTGCAGAAAGGCGGTCCGGGCGAATGGATCAAGGCCAAGAGCTACGATTCGTTCGGACCGCTGGGGCCCTGGCTGGTCACCACCGATGAGATCACCGACCCGCAGCGTCTCGATCTGACGCTCGATCTGAACGGCACGCGGATGCAGACCGGATCGACCTCGAGGATGATTTTCGGGGTCGCCGCACTGGTCGCCTATATCAGCAAATTCATGACCTTGCTGCCGGGCGACGTCATCACCACGGGCACGCCGCCCGGCGTCGGCATGGCGCGCAATCCGCGCGTGTTCCTGAAGCCGGGCGACGAGATCCGCGCCAGCATCTCCGGCCTCGGCGAACAGCGTTGGACCGTGGTGGCCGAGGGCTAGGTCGTCAGTCTGGCGACGCCTCAGCCTTTATCCACCGCAGGCCAGAGCGCGTGGAAATGGTGGACGGGGCCCCTACCCTTGCCGATCTGCAATTCGCCGGCGTGTTGGATCGCGGCGGTCACGTAGGCCTTGGCGCTTGTCACCGCCTGGCGCAAGGATGCGCCCTTGGCAAGCTCGGCAGCGATCGCCGAGGACAGGGTGCAGCCGGTGCCATGAGTGTTGCTGGTCGCGACGCGCCGCGCAAGCAGCGGCAGCACTCCTTCCCCGTCGGCGAGAATGTCGACCGCGTCGGGGCCTTCGGCGTGCCCCCCCTTGATGAGGACGGCCCGCGCGCCGAGGCCCCGCAGCGCTGCGGCCTGAGCGCGCATCTGGGCCTCGTCCTTGGCCTCGCTCGCGCCGAGCAGCATGGCAGCTTCGGGCAGGTTCGGCGTGATGAGCGCCGCGCGCGGCAGGAGCAGCGCGCGCAGCGTCTCGACGGCATCTTCATCGAGCAGCGGGTCGCCAGAGGCCGCGGCCATGACCGGGTCGAGCACCACGGGGACGCCCGGTAATGCCTCGAGTTGCCCGGCCACGGCCTCGACGATCTCGCTGGTCGCCAGCATGCCGATCTTGACGGCGCGCACGTCGAGATCGCGAACCACGACCCTGATCTGCCGCGCCACGAAATCGGGCGGCACCACCAGGACGGCATCGACGCCTTGGGTGTTCTGGGCGGTAAGCGCGGTGATTGCGCTGGCGCCATAAACGCCGAGTGCGGCAAAGGTCTTGAGGTCGGCCTGGATGCCGGCACCGCCGGAGGAGTCGGAGCCGGCGATGGTAAGGGCGATGGCGGTCATTTCGCCTCAATAGCCGTGGCGGTAAGAAAAGGCGAGAGCGCCGTCAACCGATCCTGGCAAGACCGGGAAAGGTTTCGAGGATCCAGGCGGCGATCAGGGTCATTGAATCGGTGAGGAAGAGGATGCCGGTGAGCACGAGGAACGCGCCGAGCAGCTTCTCGACCAGACTGAGATGCGTGCGGTAGCGCTGCATGGCGCTCATGAAGGGCTTGATGGCGACCGCCGCGGCGATGAACGGAATCCCAAGTCCGAGCGAATAGACCAGGAGCAAGCTCACGCCCTTGCTGACCGAATCCTCGCCTGCGGCGATGGCAAGGATCGCCGCCAGCACCGGACCGATGCATGGCGTCCAGCCGAAGGCAAAGGCGAGACCGATGACATAGGCGCCGATCAGGCCGGCAGGACGCGCATCGGCGTGATAGCGCGCCTCGCGATGCAGAAAGGGCAGATGGATCACGCCGAGAAAGTGCAGGCCGGCGATGATAATGACGATGCCGGCGATCTTGCTGAGCAGCGGCAGATTGGCGAGAAGGAGTTGACCCGCGATGGTGGCGGTGGCGCCGAGAATGACAAAAACGGTGGTGAAGCCGAGCACGAAGGCGACCGCCGACAGCACGACGGTCTTGTAGACGTGGTCCGGTGTTTCACCCTCGCCGGTAAGCTGGTCGAAGGTGGTGCCGCCGAGGAAGCAGAGATAAGGCGGCACGAGCGGCAGCACGCAAGGACTGAGGAAGCTCAAGAACCCCGCAACGAACGCGCCGATAAAGGTGACGTCCATGGACTGCCGACTCGGAACACCTTGGCCAAAAACCTCGTCCTCATCCTGAGGAGGCCGCGGAACACGGCCGTCTCGAAGGATGGGGCCTCATGGTTCGAGACGCACCCTTCGGGCGCTCCTCACCATGAGGAAAAAGCGCCGCGCCGCAAGTCCTCAAGCATCACTTAATCGTCAATTCTAGTGGAATCATGCTGCGGCGGCGCGGGCGCGCAAGGCCGCGGCCCTGACGGCGTCGATGTTCTCCGCGTAGTTGCCGCCCTTGAACACGGCCGCTCCGGCGACCAGCACGTTGGCGCCAGCCTCGACCACGAGCGGCGCCGTCTTTTCATTGATGCCGCCGTCCACTTCGAGGTAGATCGGCCGCGCGCCGATCTCCTTCCGGATCGCCCTGATCTTGTCGAGTTGCGAGGCAATGAAGGCCTGGCCGCCGAAACCGGGATTGACGGTCATCACCAGCACCAGGTCGACCTTGTCGAGCACATAGTCGATCGCCGTCTCGGGCGTGGCCGGCGTGATCGAGACGCCGGCCTTCTTGCCGAAGCTCCTGATCAGCTGGAGTGAGCGGTCGAGATGGGGTCCGGCTTCTGCATGCACGGTGACGATATCGGCGCCCGCCTTGGCGAAGGCTTCGATGAAGGGATCGCAGGGCGTGATCATCAAATGCACATCGAGAATCTTCTTGGTGTGCGGGCGAAGCGCCTTCACCACGCCGGGGCCGATGGTGAGGTTGGGCACGAAATGCCCGTCCATGACATCGACATGGATCCAGTCGCAGCCCGCGGCATCGAGGGCGCGCACCTCCTCACCGAGCCGCGCGAAGTCGGCTGACAGGATCGACGGCGCGATGATGATGTCCTTGGCCATAGCTGCCTTCCCGGTCCCAATCGGCAGGGCTTCAACGACCCCTTTTTAAACCACATTCCCCTTAAGCAAAATTGTCATGGTCGGCTTCATGCCCGGCATTCACGTCTTTCTGTGAATATGAAAGCTTGGATGGCCGGGACAAGCCCGGCGATGACGGGCAATTTAGGGTCAGGCCCGGGCGCCATTTCGGGCGAGCGCCGCGACGGCCGGAAGCTCATGGCCGCCGAGCCATTCGAGAAAGGCCCCGCCCGCGGTCGAGACATAGCTGAAATCGTCCGCCACATGGGCCTCGTTCAGGGCGCGCACCGTGTCGCCGCCACCAGCGACGCTGATCAGCTTGCCCTCCTGAGTGAGGCGGGCGACCTCTTTGGCGATGGCGAACGTTCCCGCACCGAACGGAGGCGTCTCGAAGGCGCCGAGCGGGCCGTTCCACAGCACGGTCCGGATGTCTGCCAACCGCCGTTTCAGACCCGCGACGCTGTCGGGCCCGAAATCGAGGATCATGGCGTCTTGCGGCACCTTGGCGACCGGGCAGACTTGCCAATCGGCGCCCTCCGCGAGCGCCTTGGCCACGACGGCGTCAGACGGCAACACGATCGCGCAGCCAGCCGCGTTCGCCCGCGCCATGACGTCTTTCGCGGTGTGCACGAAATCCGGCTCGGCAAAGGAAGCGCCGAGCTTCATCCCCTTGGCAAGCAGGAAGGTGTTGGCCATGCCGCCGCCGACGACGAGCGTATCCATCCGCGCGACCAGATTGGTCAGAACCTCGATCTTGGTGGAGACCTTGGCGCCGCCGACGATGGCCATCACAGGGCGCTCAGGCGTCTCCAGCGCCTCGCCGAGCGCGGTGATCTCGGCCATCATCAGCAGGCCGGCATAGGAGGGCAGGAGCCGAGTGATCGCCTCGATCGAGGCGTGCGCCCGGTGCGCAGAGGAAAAGGCATCGTCGACATAGAGGTCGCCGTGCTCGGCGAGGCGCTTGGCGAAATTGGGGTCGTTCTTTTCTTCGCCCGGATAGAAGCGGACATTTTCGAGCACCGCCACGTCGCCGGGCCGGAGGGTGCGCAGGCCATTCCGCGCTTCCTCGCCAAGGCAATCGCCGATGAAGCGCACGGTGGTGCCAGCCATCAGCTCTTTCATCTTGTCGGCGACCGGCTTCAACGACGTCTCCGGCGAGATCACGCCCTTGGGACGCCCCAGATGCGACAGCACGATCACCTTGGCGCCCTCGTGCGCGAGCTTGGCGATGGTCGGCAGCACGCGGGAAATACGCGTCGGGTCGGCGACCTTCCCCCCTTCGATCGGCACGTTGAAATCGACGCGGATCAACACTCGCTTGCCGCGGACATCGACGCCATCGATGGTCTTGATGCGGGAGAGGTCGAGGCCGCCCGGGCTGCCGGCGGGCGACGCCTCGTTCATATCAGCCGCCCCATGGCGAGCGCGGTGTCGCTCATGCGGTTGGAGAAACCCCACTCGTTGTCGTACCAGGACACTACGCGGCAGAAGGTGCCGTCGACGACGTGGGTGCTGTTGAGATCGAAGATCGAGCTCAAGGGATCGTGGTTGAAATCGGTCGAGACCAGCGGCTTCGCGTTCACGCCCAGCACGCCCTTGAGCGGGCCCTCGGCAGCCTTGGTCATCGCCGCGTTGATCTCCTCGGCGCTGGTCGGCCGCGCCGCCTGAAAGGTCAGATCGACCAGGCTGACATTCGGCACCGGCACCCTGATCGCCGCGCCGTCGAGCTTGCCTTTCAGCTCGGGCAGCACGAGGCCGACCGCCTTGGCGGCGCCGGTCGAAGTCGGGATCAGGTTCACCGCGCTCGCCCGCGCCCGATAAGGATCCTTGTGCAATGTGTCCACCGTGCGCTGATCGCCGGTATAAGCGTGCACCGTGGTCATGTAGCCATGCTTGATGCCGATCGCGTCGTTCAGCACCTGCGCGACAGGGGCAAGGCAATTGGTGGTGCAGGAGGCGTTGGAGACGACATGATGCTCCTGGGTGAGCTGGTCGTGATTGACGCCGAACACCACGGTGAGATCGGCACCCGAGCAGGGGGCCGAGACCAGCACGCGCTTGGCGCCGGCGGTCAGATGCTTGGCGGCGCCGTCACGGTCGGTGAAGCGCCCGGTGCATTCCATGACGATATCGACGCCGAGGTCGCGCCAGGGAAGCTTCTCCGGGGTCGCTTCCGACAAGATCGCCACGTCCTGCCCGTTGGTTCTCAGGCGGCCGTTGGTGACGTCGATCTTGCCGCGGAAGCGTCCATGCACGCTGTCGAACTCGAGCAGATGCGCATTCATCTCGGCCGAGCCGAGATCGTTGATCGCGACGAAGTCGAGATCCTTGCGGCCCGATTCGAGAAAGGCCCTGAAGGTTAGCCTGCCGATGCGGCCAAATCCGTTGATGGCGACGCGCTTATTAGCCATTGCTCCTTACCTTTTCGCCTTGCCGATCAGATCACGCGCGGCGGCCGCGACGGCCTCGGCGGTGATGCCGAAATGCTTATATAGGTCCTGCGCGGGCGCAGAGGCGCCAAAACCGCGCATGCCGATGAAGACCCCGCCGGGCCCGATCCATCGATCCCAGCCATAGGCCGCGGCCGCCTCGACGGCAATGCGCGGGGCCGAGCCGAGCACCTTTGCCCGGCAGGCTTCGCTTTGCGCCATGAACAGTTCCGAGCAGGGCATCGAAACCACCGCGGCGCCGATCCCCTCCCCTTCGAGCGCCTTGGCTGCCTCCACGGCAAGCGAAAGCTCTGAGCCGGTGCCGATCAGGGTCACGTGGCGCGGCGCTCGCGGCTCGATCAGCACATAGGCGCCTTTCGCCGACAGGTTTTCGTCGGTATGCGCGGTTCGGAGCACGGGCAGCCCCTGGCGCGTCAGCGCGAGGATGGTGGGCGTCGTCTTGGCGAGCAGCGCCAGCTCCCAGCACTCGGCGCATTCCACCGAGTCGGCCGGACGCATGACGTAGAGATTGGGCATGGCGCGAAGCGCCGCCAGATGCTCGACCGGCTGGTGGGTCGGGCCGTCTTCGCCAAGCCCGATCGAGTCATGCGTCATCACATAGATCACGCGCTGGCCCATCAGGGCCGAAAGGCGGATCGAGGGGCGGCAATAATCGGTGAAGACAAGGAAGGTGCCGCCATAGGGCACGATCCCACCATGCAGAGCGAGCCCGTTCATCGTCGCCGCCATGGCGTGCTCGCGCACGCCGTAATGGATGTAGTTGCCCGCGAAGTCGCCCGGCTTGACGATGACGCTGGCCTTGGTGAGCGTGCCATTGGAGCCGGTGAGATCGGCAGAGCCGCCCACCAGGCCGGGGACGATGGGCAACAGCCTCTCGAGCACTTTTTGCGAGGATTGCCTGGTCGCGAGCTTGGCGCCCTCGGCGGTGAAGGCCTCCTTGACCGCGGCGATGGCGGCGACGATTGCGCGGCTCACTTGATCGTCGATCGGATCGGTCAGCGCGGTGCGCGCTTGCGGCTCGAGCCGCTTCGCAGCCGCGGCCCAAGCCTCGTAGGCCGAGCGATGCCGCGCGCCGGCAGCGCGCCAGCCGGCGAGGACGGGCTTCGGCAGATCGAACGGAGCATGACGCCAGCCGAGCTTTTCGCGCGCGCCGGCCACCTCATCGGCCCCCAGCGGCGAGCCGTGGGTTGCCGCCGTGCCAGCCTTGCTCGGCGCGCCGTAGCCGATCACGGTGCGGCAGGCGATCAGCGACGGACGATCGGTGACGGCGCGCGCATTCTCGATGGCCAAGGCAACGGCCTCCGGATCGTGGCCGTCGACCCGCGCGGTATGCCAATGCGAGGCCCTGAACCGCTCGATCTGATCGTCGGAGACGGCAAGGCTGGTCGGCCCGTCGATGGAAATCTGATTGTCGTCGAACAGCACGATGAGACGGCCGAGCTTGAGGTGGCCGGCAAGCGAGATCGCCTCGTGGCTGATCCCCTCCATCAGGCA
>DASQKJ010000099.1:0-3118 GCA_035630595.1 Methyloceanibacter sp. | reverse complement strand
CCTTCTTCCTGTCGCGGCGTTCCGTTCGCGCTGATGCGAGGTCGGGGATGCCGCCATGGCAGGACCGAATCTTCATCTTGCTTGCCCGAAACGCCGATGATGCGAGCAGCTATTTTCATTTGCCCACTGACCGTGTGGTCGAGATCGGCACTCAAGTGAGCGTATGACTGAACTTGGAAGAGAGCCTGACGACCGCTTCTGGCACAAAGCGGACATCGGTTTGGATGCTGGGCATGTCCGCTCTCTGGGTTAAAGCGGACTTTTTCTCATTCCAACTTTGCTGGATTTAGCTACCCGCTGTGATCCTTCTAAAGTTGGAATGAGCATTGATAACGCTGAGAAAGTACCCCGCTTCCCAAGCTACGGGTCGTGGGTTCGATCCCCATCGCCCGCTCCAATTCCCCAAACCTGAAGCCGCGGTCCTCGCATTGTCCCTCTTTGGAGGCGAAGCGAGGGCGACCCATGATCGAGCTTGGGCGGGCGACGGATGGAACGAGACTTGGCCTCACGCCGTTTCTGCTATGCTTCAGCCTAGCCGGTCAGGCGGGCAGGGCATCCATCGTCTGCTTCAGGAGGATTGCACCATGTTGAGCTTGGCCAGAGCTGAGCGTAAGGCGGCAAGGCTCGTCAAAGACAATTTCGATGTCGGCGATCTTCACGATCAGCTCGACGCCTTGCGCAGCTATGTCAACGAACTCTCGGCAAGCGCGGGCAAGAGCGCAAGTCACCAATTCGGCCGCGCCCGCGACTACGCCTCGGATGCAGCGCACGAGGCCGAAGAGGCCATGAAGGACAATCTCGCCGCCTCGCTGCTGCTCGCGGTGGGCGTCGGCGTGGTGGTCGGCTACTTCTTGCGGCGCGGCACGGAATAACCGCCAGCCTTATTGGGCAAGCTTGACGGCGCCGGTATAAAGCGCGCCGCCGATCACGCACGGCACGGCGATATAGGCTTGCCCCAAGGCGCTTGCTGCGACGCAGCCGGTGGCGATGGCGATCGAGCCCGCGGTCGCGCCTTTGGACATGCCCGCGGCGTTGGTCATCTGCGTCCGCTCCGCGTCTTCGATGGCGCCGAACTGATCCTTGCGGATTTTCTCCGATTCGAAGATCTCGGCGGCAGCGATGACGTCCTTCAGGGGCGTGGCGATTTCCTTGGGCTGACGCGCCTGCTCGGCATGATAGAGCTTCAACAGCTCGCGGTCGCGCTCGGCGTAGGAGGCAAGCGTCCACTTCGCCGTGCCGCCGGTGGTGATCTTCTCGAGGGCGGAGGCGTCGCTGCCCCAGCCGGAGAAGATCTTGCGGAAGGAGAAGCCGCTGTCGTCCTTGTTCTTCGACCAGCGCAGCGCCTCCATGATGCGAACCACGGGCTCGTATTGTCCGGTGGCGACGTAATAGCCCCAGAGCGCGTAGATGCCGGGCGAGCCGCCATGGTCGAGCGGCAGTTCCATCAAGGTTGGCCGCTTGCCGGCGAGGAAGTCGTCGATCAGCGGGCGACGCAGCGGCATTTTGGCAGCGTTCTTCTCCAAGAGATCGCGCCAGTCGGGGCGGCCCGAATAGGCGATGGCCCTGATGATCACCGCCTGCTCCTTGTCGGGCATCGGGAACATTCTGGGGATCAGGGCCGGGCCGTCCTTGGGATTGGAGCCGAGCACGCCGGCGATGAAGCCGGTGCAGAACCACGCCTTCTCTTCGTCGCCGAACAACCCGTATTGGCGCATGGCGTGAACCGCTGCCGGCACGCGCGACGGAGTCTTGTGATTGCGGTAGTTGGAGACCCAATCCATCAGCCGCTCGGCCGAGGTGAAAGCGCCTTGCGGTTCCGGCGCCATCGGTACGTCGTCGATCTGCAAATGCGTCGGCGGCCGCATCGCCTTGTACCGCTCGATCGGCACTTCCACGGGCACGACGGGAGCCGCGTGAGCGGCGGGCGGGGAAATTGCAGGCCGCGGCTCAGGCGGCGTCTCTTGCGCTTGCGGCGCCGGCGGAGCGCTGTCCGGCTGGGCCGGCGCGAGGCGCTGCGGCACAGGCTGTTTGGCAACCGACACGCTGTTTTGCGCGGCAGATGGCAGGGTTAATGCGATAACGCCGCCGAAGGCGAGCGCAATGAATGCGAGACAGCGCAGCATGTCATCAGCTTCCTTCCCCCGGCCCCAGAAGTGGCTGACGATACTCAGACATGGTTAATGCCGCAGGCTGACAGGCCAGCGGGAAACACGTTGATTTTCCGCCGTTTCGTGGCTTTTTGAGGGCCGGTTGCATTAACTATAACGAAAGACTAACGGCGCAACGGCTCGCTCTTGGCAAAAGTCCGGCCGTCCTTCCGACGCGCGGTGCGAAAGGACGGCCGGTGGCCTCGCGCGGAACGCCGCTAGGAAGCGCCCGCTTTCAGACTCGCGAGGTCGATCACGAAGCGATAGCGCACGTCATTCTTGAGCATGCGCTCATAGGCTCGGTTGATCTCCTGAATGGGGATCACCTCGACGTCGGCGGCAACATCGTGCTGCGCGCAAAAGTCCAGCATCTCCTGGGTCTCGCGAATACCTCCAATCAAAGAGCCGGCCAGGCTGCGGCGCTTCATGATCAGAGGGCCGGCCGAGAGTGGAGTCGGATCCGGCAGACCCACCAGCACCATGATGCCGTCGCGGCGGAGCAGGCCGAGATAGGCGTTGTAGTCGTGCGTCGCCGAGACCGTGTCGATGATGAAATCAAAACGCTCGGCGTTCTCCTTGAACACCGCCTCGTCCTTGGTGACCAGGAAGTCGTCGGCGCCGAGTGCGAGCGCATCGTCGCGCTTCCCCGGCGAGTGGCTCAGCACGGTGACATGCGCGCCCATGGCGTGGCCGAACTTCACCGCCATGTGACCGAGGCCGCCCAGCCCCACCACGGCAAGCTTGTCGCCGGCTTCCAGCCCGAAATGCTTAAGCGGCGAATAGGTGGTGATGCCGGCGCAGAGCAGCGGCGCCGCACGCTCCAGCGGCATGCCTTTCGGAATCGAGAGCAGGTAATTCTCGTCGACCGTGATGCGGGTCGAATAGCCGCCATAGGTCGGCGTCTTGCCGTCGCTCTCGTAGCCATTATAGGTGAGCGTCATGCCGACTTCGCAATATTGCTCCTCGCCTTC
>DASQKJ010000098.1:0-46900 GCA_035630595.1 Methyloceanibacter sp. | reverse complement strand
GCCGGCATCCTGGCCAAGGATCTCGGAGCCGTTCCGCCCTTTCAGCCCTCGCTGAGGTCGCGCTTCACCGCCGCCATCATCGGCATCTTCGGCCCACGCGCCATGCTCCACGTGCTGTCAGCCTCGAAGGTCCGGGGCGTGTCGGTCTATCGCGGCAATGCGGAGCCGCAAGCGCACCCCATGCCCACTTCTGTCGAGGAGGTCGGAAAGCGCCACAAGTCTCTCGGCGGCGGGGCGCTCCGAGCGGGCGTCTTCGGCGTCAATGACGGGCTCGTGTCCAACACCTGCCTCGTCATGGGCGTGGCCGGGGCCGCGGTCGAGCCGAACGTTCTGATCCTGACCGGTGTCGCGGGGCTCCTCGCCGGAGCCTTTTCCATGGCCGCCGACGAATACGTCTCCATGCTGTCGCAGAAGGAGATGTTCGAGCATCAGATCGCGCAAGAGAGGGACGAGCTTGAGCGCTATCCGGCCGAGGAGGCCGAGGAGCTTGCCCTCATCTATGCTGCGCGCGGCATTCCGCTCGATCAAGCGCGCGACGTGGCGAAGCAGCTGATCGCCAATCCGGAGCAAGCGCTCGACAGGCTCGCCCGCGAGGAGCTCGGGCTCAATCCAGACGATCTCGCTCGCCGCTCGGCGCCGCCATTTCCTCCTTCGTTGCTTTTTGCATCGGCGCCAGCCTGCCCATCATTCCCTTCCTGTTCGAGCTTCAGAACGGCGTTGCGATTGCGGCCCTATTATCCGGCACCGCGCTATTCGTCGTGGGTGCGGTGCTGAGTCTATCTCGGGGCGCAGCGCCATCGTCGGCGGCTGCGGATGCTGCTGATCGGCAGCGCCGCCGCCGCAGAACCTATTTCATCGGGTCGCTGCTCAATGTCTCGGCGCTGTAGCGGTCGGTAGGGCCCGTGTCGGTCGCGAGATTCTTGCAACGCGTTGGGCTCCGGCGAACGGCCTTGCCATCGCCCCCTGGCCCGATCATCGAGTCGCAACGAGCGCGCACGGTCCCAATGTGCAGCAAGAGCGGCCGGACGAGGATCGGGTCTCGAACTGGCTTCCGCGCCGGGCGACGAGTTTTTGTTTTTAATATCCGCGCCTATTGGCCGCTGCCGCCGATCCAGGACGGTGAGTGGACCCCGCCGCCGGTCTGCCTGCCTGAATTGACGCAAATCGTCCCGGCCCTGGCGATAGCCGCTTAAGGATGGGACGCATCCAGGCCGGATGCTTAATGCGGCCTTCAGAGTTTCCCGCGACATTCCCCGGCAATGCTCCGGAGGAGATCGCTCATGTTCCGCAAAATCTCTGTCGCTTGCCTAAGCGCCGCCCTGGTGCTCGCCACCGGCCCAAGCTTCGCCTGCACGGGTATCAGCCTCAAGGCCGAAGACGGTGCCGCCATCCGCGGCCGTACTCTCGAATTCGGCTTTCCGATGCAATCCAAGGTGCTGATCGTGCCTGCCGGCAAGGAATTCACGGGCACGCTGCCGGACGGCGGCAAGGGCCTCGCCTATACCAGCCGCTACGGCATGGTCGGCGCCAACGCGCTCGGCTTGCCCGTGATCCTCGATGGGCTGAACGACCAGGGCCTTTCGGTCGGCCTGTTCTATTTCCCCGGCTATGCCAGCTACACGCCCGTGACTCCGGACAACGCCAAGCGCGCCATCGCCCCGCACGAATTCGGCCTCTGGGCGCTCGCCAATTTCACCACGGTCGACGAGGTCAAAGAGGGCGTGAAGGACATCGTGGTCGTGCCGACCCCGGCGGCTGGTCTCGGCAGCGCGCAAGGCGCCGTCGCGCCCGCACATTTCTTCCTCCAGGACAAGTCGGGCAAGTCGATCGTGGTCGAGCCTGTCGATGGCACGTTGAAGGTGCATGACGCGCCGCTCGGCGTGATGGCCAACGCCCCGACCTATGACTGGCACATGACCAATCTCGCCAACTACATCAACCTCTCACCGAAGGACATCGACTCGAAGAAGTTGGGGAGCATCACGTTGTCGGCATTGGGCTCCGGCGCGGGCATGCTCGGCCTCCCGGGCGACTTCACCCCGCCCTCGCGTTTTGTGCGCGCGGCTATGTTCAGCCAGACGGCGACCCCCAACAAGACGGCCGAAGACGCCGTGCTTTCGGTGTTCCATATCCTCAACCAGTTCGACATTCCCAAGGGCTCGGTGGTGAACGCCGCCGTGGGCGAGCCCACCCCCGAGATCACTGAATGGAGGGCGTGAACGACCTTAAGAATCTGCGCTGGTACTTCCGCACCTTCACGGATCAGTCGATCCGCATGGTGGATCTGCAGGAGGCGGTCGCCGGCGCCAAGGGCGAGATCGTCACCATAGAGATGGAGAAGACTGAGCAGCCGATCGCCAATGTCTCGGCCCAGGTGACGAAGCCCAACTAGCCGCGAATGAGCGAGCGGAAAACCAGGCCGCAGGCGCCGGGCAGTAGCCTTGTACGGTGCATCAGCCTGACTCGGGGCCTCGGGAGGCAACTCCCGGGGCCCTTTCGACTCGGGTGGGGAACCGGCGGCTCGACAACTCGTTATGGCGTCGCTCGGCAGGCCGGACTAAGACTCAAGGCGAGCCACGGCTCCGAGAGCCAAGCGCCGGCTGGGCCCCGTTCCGGAGCCACGGGCGTCTTGGCGTGCCGGGAGATCCGACATGCCCCCCCGATCGGCCTTTCCGCTGCTGACCACCCCGTCCGATGCGCGCACCGCGACCCTGCAGGGACTGCTGATCGCGACTATCGTGATCGCGGGGCTCTATGTCGGGCGCGAGGTGCTGCTGCCGCTGGCGCTCGCCATATTGTTGAGCTTCGTCCTCACCCCGCCGCTGCTCTTGCTGCGCCGACTCAAAGTGCCGCGCGCGTTGGCCGTCGGCATCGTCGTGACCACCGCCTTCGGCATCATCTTCGGGCTTGGCTGGATGATGTCGCACGAGGCGACCAACCTCGCCGCCGAGCTGCCGGACTATCGCGCTACGCTGTCGGAGAAGATCGAGTCGCTGCGCGAGAGCACCAGCGAATCCGAGGTGCTGAAAAAGGCGGGCGACGTCCTGACCCAGTTGCAGGAGCAATTGAGCGCGCCGAGAGATGGAGCGGCCGATCCGAGCGTTGGGACCGCGGCCCACAAGCCTGGCGACAGGCCGATACCGGTCGAGATCAGGGTGCCCGAGCCCACCGGCTGGGCGCTGTACCAGACGATCATAGGCACCTTGCTGCCGCCGCTGGCCGTCGCCGGCATCGTGCTGCTGCTTGTCATCTTCATTTTGCTCCAGCGTGAGGATCTGCGCGACCGGCTGATCCGGCTGTTCGGCGGCACTGACTTGCAGCGCGCCACCTCGACCATGAGCGACGCCGCCACCAGGCTCAGCCGCTATTTCCTGAGCCAGGTGCTGATCAACTTCGCCTATGGCGCGCTCATTGCCGGCGCGCTGTGGCTGATCGGGCTGCCGAGCCCGATCGCGTGGGGCATTCTCGCCATGCTGATGCGCTTCGTGCCCTATGTCGGCGGCTTTATCGCCGCGGCGCTGCCCTTGCTCATCGCCGCCGCCATCGATCCGGGCTGGAGCACATTCGTCCTGGTACTGGTGCTGTTCGTAGTGGGCGAGCTGGCGATGGGCCAGGTAGTCGAGCCCTTGGTGTTCGGACATGGCACCGGCGTCACCCCGATCGCGGTGATCGGCTCCACCATTTTCTGGACCTGGCTATGGGGGCCGCTCGGACTGCTGCTCGCCATGCCCATGACGGTCGGCCTCGCCGTGCTTGGCCGGCATGTCGAGGGCCTCGAATTCTTCGAGGTACTGCTGGGCGACGAGCCGGCCTTGACTCCGCAACAGCGCTTCTATCAGCGCGCGCTGACCGGCGACGCCGCCGAGGCCACCTATCACGCCGAGCTTTGCCTGAAGGACCAGAGCCTGGAGAACTATCTCCACACCGTCGCGCTGTCCGGCCTCAAGCTCGCCGAGCGCGACGCCAGCCGCGGTACGCTCGGCGCCGAGCAGGAGAAACGGATCGAACTCACGGTGCGGGAGATGCTCGACAATCTCGCCGATTTCGAGCCGCGCCGCTGGTTCTCCAAGCTCAGGCAAAAGCCAGAGGCCCAAGGGGACGAGCAGACCGGGATCGCCGCGCTTGATGCCGCCGAGAACGGCGAGGCTGACGAGAAGCTTCCCGTCGTCGAGCGCTCCGAGCTTGCGCCGGGATGGGTGGTCGACGAGCCGATCCTCTGCATCGGCGGGCGCAATGCGCTCGATGCGGCGGCGGCGGACATGCTGGCGGGTGTGTTGCGCAAGCGGGGGCTCGGCGTGAAGGAACTGGGACCTGAGGTAATCTCGGCGGGACATATTAGCTCGCTCGCCGGCACGGAGGCGAAGCTCGTCTGCCTGTCCTATCTCGGCCTGGGCAACGGTCCTGCGCATATCCGCTATCTGGTGCGCCGCCTGCGCCGCACCTTGCCCAAGGGCACGCTAATCCTCGTCTGCTATTGGACCGATGAGGCCGAAGCCGGCGAGGCCAGGGAACTGCTCCAGCACGCGGAAACGGACTCCTACGCCACGTCGCTGCCAGAAGCGGTCGAACTTTGCATGAAAGCTGCCAAGGGCGAACTGAAGGCCGGTGCGGGGACTGAGAAGGAGAAATCAGTCGCTGAGGGGTCAACCTCTCCAACCGAGGTCACGCCACCACCCCGTCCAACCAACGGCAAGCGGCGCGAGCCTAAACGTAAATCTCAGAGCGCCGTCGCGTGAAGTCGTGGGTGGTGACTAGGCTGGCGATAGCGCGCGCGATCTTGGCACCCCCCTTGACCGAAGGCTCGATGTCGTTGGCGTAGTCGGCGTCGTCGTCGAACATGATGCGCAGATCGATCACCGGCAGCCCGCGCGCGAAGGCTTGGCGCAGGATCGTGTCATTGAAGATGGTGAGCCCCGCCGCGGCAATCTTCCGCGTGGTCGGGTCCTGATAGCGTGCCTCGTAGATGGTGCAGATGGCGGTCGGCAGCTTGCGCGCGGCGACCGCATCGAGCATGGCGCCATAGCTCTTGTTGAAGGCCACTTTGAGCTTGGCGAGCTTATCGAGCACTTCGGCTGCCGAGCGCGCGCTCTCCTCGATCAGCCTTTTCTCCTGGAGCGCATCGTTGCCCCCCGCCGAGACGATGAGATGAGTCGCGTCCGCGGGCATGGTCTTGAGCTGGGTCTTGACGTCGGCGGTTATGGCGCCGTCGACCGCGGCGAGCGTGGCGCTCCAGCCCGAGGGCAGCGCCTCGCCGACCTGCACGATCACGTCTGGCCCCACACCGACATAGGTCTTGTTGTCGAAGATCGAGTCGCCGAGCAGCACCACCTGCTTCATCGCTGCACCTTGCTCTGCGCGCGCCGGCAAAGCGCCGGCGCCGGCCAAGAGCGCCATCGAGGCGAATACCGTGCGGCGGTCCGGTCGCGGCGTCTCATCGCTCATTCCGTTCCCCCCTCTCAAATTCGCCGGAGAGTTTTAAGGGCTAGATCGACTTGGCGCCAGTCGCGGCGCGGGCGCGATGGGCCTGGCCGAACATCAGCGCGATCAGCGCGCCGATCAGGAGCGCGCCGGCCAGATACAGCAGCGCCCCGGTGAAGGCGCCGGTGGCCTCTCTGATCACGCCGATGACGGCGGGGCTGACCAGGCCGGCAAGATTGCCCATCGAATTGACCAGCGCCAGTCCGGCCGCCGCGCCCGTGCCGGTGAGGATCGCCGTCGGCAGCGACCAGAACGTGCCAACCGCCGCGTAGATGCCGAGCGTCGCGAGCGTCAGCGCGACCATGGTGGGGCCCAGCGGCCCGCTCACCGCCGACCAGGCGAATGCCGCGCCGCCAAGGATCAGCGGCAAAGCGATGTGCCAGATGCGCTCATTCGTGCGGTCCGAGCGCGCGCCCCACAACACCATGCCGATCGCAGCGACGAGATAGGGAACGGCGGTCAGGAAGCCGATCTTGAGCGGATCGAGCCCGAAGGTCTGGATCACTTGTGGCATCCAGAAGCCGATGCCGTAGAGCCCGCTGACGATGCAGAAATAGAGCAGCCCGAGCACCAGCACCCGCGGGCGGGTGAGCGCCTGGCCGAGCCCGGCATAGCCGGCTTCGCGTGTCGCCTTGGCTTCCGCCGCGAGCGTGGCGGAGAGCGCTTTGCGCTCCGCTTTGGTGAGCCACTGCGCCTCCTCCGGCCGATTGTCGAGGAAGAACAGAACGATCACGCCGAGCAACACCGCCGGCAGGCCCTGGAGGATGAACAGCCACTGCCAGCCCGCCAGCCCCCAGAACCCGTGCAGTTCGAGCATCGCCCCCGACAACGGCCCGCCCACGACTGTCGCCAGCGGCACCGCCGCCATGAACAGGGATACGATCCATGCCCGCTCCCGCGCCGGAAACCAATAAGTGAGATAGAGGATGATACCTGGAAAGAACCCCGCTTCGGCGATCCCGAGCAAGAGGCGCAGCGCATAGAAGCTGCCCTCGCTATGCACCAGCGCCATGGCGGTGGCGACGATGCCCCAGGTGATCATGATGCGCGCGATCCAGATGCGCGCGCCGAGGCGCTGCAGCGCGAGATTGCTCGGAACCTCGAACAGGACATAGCCAACGAAGAAGATGCCGGCGCCCATGCCATAGACCGATGGGCTGAAGCCGAGGTCCTGGTTCATGGCGAGCGCGGCAAAGCCGACATTCACCCGGTCGAGGAAACTGACCATGTAGCAGAGGCAGAGAAACGGCAGCAGCCGGCGCGCGGCCTTGGCAATGGCCGATTGCCTCGCTTGCTCGTCCATGGCCCAGTCCCCCCCGGGGCCCGCAACACCACAAACAGGCGGGATAGCGGGCACGAGCGCCGCGCGTGCCGCCCCTCATTGGGGTATTCTCGGCCTCTTCGGCAACCTGATTCGAATCTCTGGGAGGACCCTCATGG
Source organism: Methyloceanibacter sp. (assembly GCA_035630595.1). Taxonomy (GTDB): domain Bacteria; phylum Pseudomonadota; class Alphaproteobacteria; order Rhizobiales; family Methyloligellaceae; genus Methyloceanibacter. The sequence goes on along the minus strand of DASQKJ010000098.1, from coordinate 39,982 downwards.
CTATTCCACTCGACGCCGCCGCGGCGGCCATGCGCGAGGCCATGCGTGAGACGGTCAAGCGATATTCACTCTGGTACCTGCTCCAAGGCGTGTTGATGGTTGTGGCGGGCGTGCTCGCCCTGATCTACCCGCTGCTTGCCTCGGTCGCCATGGTCTATCTGCTCGGCTGGATTCTGATCATCAGCGGCGTGCTCCAGGCCATCGGGCTGATCGGCGCGCGCGACGTGCCGCATTACTGGCTGCAGCTCATCTCGGTGGTGCTCGCCATCGTCATCGGCCTGCTGCTGCTGCGGCAGCCGGATAGCGGCCTGCTGGTGATGACCGTCCTGCTGATCGTGTTCTTCATGGTCGAGGGCATTTCCAAGATTATCTTCGCGCTCACCATCAGGCCCTTCCCCAATTGGGGCTGGGTGCTCGCAAGCGGCCTGGTCGGCCTCCTGCTCGCCGTCTATCTTTGGGCGAACATGCCGATTGCATCGGAATGGGTGCTCGGCATTCTGCTCGGCATCATGCTCATCAGCGAGGGCGCTGCGCTGGCCTATCTCGCCTGGAAGGTGCGCACCAGCTAGGAGACGGCGACTACCGCACGGGCGACTGCGCCGTCTCGATGAAGCGCGAATAGATCCAGCCGACCTCGGCGGTGGCGGGATCGGTGACCTGGACCCAGTTGCCTTTGCGGCCGGTGACGAGGAGCTTGGCGCCCTTCTCCGCCACCCGCAGCGTATCCGCGTTGGAGGACGGCTCCGCACGCACATTTGCGTAGTTCACGAGCGCGACCCACTCCTCCTGGCCGGCGGGAATCCGCGCGCCGGCCCCGGAGGCTGGGCTCGCCGGGGTCCGCTCCGTGGACTCGGCGGGATCCGCTTCAGCGCCTGGCTTGACTCCGGCGAGCGTTGCCGCAGGCGTCGCTTCTGCCGCTTGCGAGGGTTTGTCGCGATTGGTCCAATCATCCTTGAGCGCTCTGAGCTTCTCCTCCGCGCTCTCGACGCCGAGTTGCTTGGCCCGCTCATACCAGGCGCGCGCCTCGTCGAGGTCTGCCTTGATGCCGTGGGCGCCGATCCGATCGATGAATTCCGGATCGTAGGTGGCGCCAAGCTGTAGCGCCGCCTCGCCGCTGCCCGCTTCGGCCGCCCGCCGGAAATAGGCGCGGGCGCCGGCGAAATAGCCGACATCGATCATCTTGTGGCCATGCTCGATCAGATTGGCGACCCGGTCACTCTCCTCCGCCCGGAGGATCAGGGTGGCCTTGGGGTCAGCCACGATGTCGAGCCTGGTGGTGGCGCCGGCCAGCACGCTGCCGTCCGCCGCCACCAGCTCGATGCGGAGATCCGACTTGCCGATGGCTGTCGGAGGCAGCTGCAGCCTTAGATCGCCGATCTCATCGGGGCGCAGGGTCCATTCCCCCTCCGCATATGGGCGTCCTTGTGAGAGGATCGTCCCTTCGGGCAGTGCCCGGATGGCGATGACGCTGCGCGCCGGAAGCGTTCCGTCCGAGTCGATGGCGATATCGAAGGCGATCTCATCGCCCGGCTTGGCCCCGACGCGGCTCGGCGTGGTGAGTGCGATCTCGGGCTTGACTGGCATCTCGACCGCAGCCGGGAGCGCGGGAATCATCGGCACCGCGGCCATCGAGGCCCGCTGACTATCGGCGATCTGGGCGTAATCGATGACGATCGGCGCAGTGCTCTGTCCAGGAAGCGCGATCATGCCCTGCGACAGCAGTGAGAGGATGACCGCGGTCGGGACCAGCGAGACGACGATCGAAGCGACGAGCAGCCAGCGGTTAGATGAGGCCGCGCGCGCTTGCTGCGGGACGAGGCCCGGCATCACCGGGGGTTCGACCGGTAGCCGGACCGGAGCCTCGGCGGGGACCTTCTGTCCCCCGGGCGCGAAGCGCTCCGCCATGATGGTCGGCGTCGGCTCCGGCTGCGCCGGTGCCTCCGCTTGAACTTCGGGTGTTAGCCGGTCAGCTTGGCTTGCCGGCCTGACGGCGATCTCGGACGGACTGAGCATGGAACCCTCCTACGCATCACACAAACGAGAGAGCGGCGACGGTTGACGTCCGTCAATTCTGGTTGCGTCCTTTGTTCCACTGCAGAAACGCGCGGAACAAATCGGCGCGCTCCGCCTCGGAGATCGGCTTGTCGCGAGGGCCGCTCGCCTGGGCGAGGAACGCATCGAAATGGTTGCGCGAGGAGATGTCGGTCGCCCGCTCGGCGCGGTCGATCCACTTCTGCGCCAAGGGCGAGCGTTGCCACTCTTCCAGCGTTGCGGCGAAATTGACCTCGCGCCATTTCGGATGGCGCGGCTCGGTGAGAAAGCGGTCGAAATTCGCGAAGAACCTGTCGACGAACTTGGCGATCTTGGCGTAGCGGACCGAGTCGCCCGGCCAGTTGAACGAGACCAGCACCGCACAGACCGCGACGGTATCGACGCGGCCGCCAGCCGGCACGAGCGAGGGATAGTCGTCATGCGTCAAAGTCGCGGGATAATATTCGTCCTCGAGACCCTCGGCATAGGGCACCGGCAGCAGCTTGAGCCCGTTCGTGTCCTTGAGGTAGGCAAGCACCGGTGCCGGCTTTCCCGTGACCGCGATGGTGGCGTCGATTTCGCCGTCCCTAAGCTTCTGGATCGCATCGGCGTCGTTGAGGTGTACTTCCTGCGTATCCACGCCGAGCGCTTCGAAGATAAGCCGCCCCGTGATCTCGGCGCCGCTCCCTTCCGGTCCGAAATTCACGTATTTGCCGTTCAGCTCCTTGATATCGTTGACCTCGTCGCGCACGAGGATGTGCAGCTCCTCGTTGAACAATTTGGCGATATAGGCGATCTGGCCCTTGAGGTTTGGTCCGAGCTCGCCGGTCTTGTCGAAATGCTTGAGCAAATTTGCCTGGGTCAGGCCCATATCGACACCGCGCAGAAACATCACGTCCTTGATGTTCTGTTCGGGGCCTTTGCCGACCATCGGCAGCACACGAAGCTTGCTGCCATCGTCGAGCACCGAGGCGAGGTCCTGGACGATGGCGAGATCGGTGCCGCTCGGGCTGCCCGCCATGATCGTCACCACGTTCTCATTCATGCGCGCGCGAAGCGCCTCGCGTGAGATCTGAGTCGTGGCGGTCTCTGGTTTGGTCTGGTCTTTGGCGCGCGGCGCAGCGACGGCGGCAATGGCGATCAGACACAGTCCGAACGCGAGGGCGATACGCATGACAACTCCACTGTTACAGGCGCGCTTTCCAAGTTGGACGCCGGTAGCACCCGCTTGAAGCGCGCACATGCGGATGCAAGATCAGGTCGCAGCCTGTGGATTGGTGCTTACGGGAGGAAGTGCTGATAAATCAGCGTGACAGTTCCCCCGGTCGTGCCGCTTTTCCTGCTGCGACGATGGAAAGTGATATTTTGACTACAGTCAAGTAGTCAACAGCCACTACACAACAATATCACCGTTCTGCCGCCAGTTTGCCTGAAAGTTGCTGGATCAAGGCAAGAATAAGGCTACTGCTTTACTGAGCAGTAGCCAAAAACTCTTAAACGTTACAACAACTAAGCTGCAACGTTTGAAGTAGATGCTGACAGCCAATCTGCCCGCTTCCGACGCGCTCGGGAGGAGCCAGTCGCACAACGCGGTTGCTAGCTGCGGGTTCCCGCCGCTTCAATTCTTATTGGATCGCTTGCCCTGATGGGGACGCCCGCTAATCCGCGTCCATCTTGAGCGCGGCGATGAAGGCTTCTTGCGGGATATCGACCTTGCCGAAGCTGCGCATCTTCTTCTTTCCCGCCTTCTGCTTGTCGAGCAGCTTGCGCTTGCGGGTGATGTCGCCGCCATAGCATTTGGCGGTCACGTCCTTGCGCAGCGCGCTGATGGTCTCCCGCGCGATCACCTTGCCGCCGATCGCCGCCTGGATCGGGATCTTGAACATATGGCGGGGGATCAGATCCTTCAGCTTCTCCACCATCGCCCGGCCGCGCATCTCGGCACGTGAGCGGTTGACGATGATCGACAACGCATCCACCGGCTCGTCGTTGACCAGCAGCGCCATCTTGACCAGATCGCCCTCCTCGTAGCCGATGATGTGATAGTCGAACGAGGCATAGCCGCGGCTGACCGATTTCAGCCGGTCATAGAAATCAAACACCACCTCGTTGAGCGGCAGCTCGTAGACCAGCATCGCGCGCGCTCCGGCATAGGTGAGGTTCTTCTGCCTGCCGCGCCGGTCCTCGCAGAGCTTCAGCACCGAGCCGAGATGTTCGTCCGGCACGAGGATGGTTGCCTCGATCCAGGGCTCCTCGATCTTGGCGATCTTCTGCGGCTCAGGCATGTCGGCCGGATTGTGCAGCTCGATCGTCGTGCCGTCGGTGCGGTAGACGCGATAGATGACCGACGGCGCAGTGGCAATCAGGTCGATATTGAATTCGCGCTCCAGCCGCTCGCGGATGATCTCCAGATGCAGCAGACCGAGAAAGCCGCAGCGGAAGCCGAAGCCGAGCGCGGCCGAGGTCTCCATCTCATAGCTGAAGCTCGCGTCGTTCAGCCTGAGCTTGCCGACCGCCTCGCGCAAATTCTCGAACTCTGATGCATCGACCGGAAACAGCCCGCAAAACACCACCGGCTGCGCCGGCTTGAAGCCGGCCAGCGGCGCCGAAGCGGGGCGCTTCTCCTCGGTGACGGTGTCGCCAACGCGCGTATCGGCCACCTGCCGGATCGAGGCGGTAAAGAAGCCGATCTCGCCGGGGCCGAGCCTGTCGCGCATCTCCTGCTTGGGCCGGAAGATGCCGACGCGGTCGATCTGGTAAGAGCCGCCGGTCGCCATCAGCCTGATGCGTTGGCCCTTGGTCAGCACTCCGTCGAAGATCCGGACCAAGACGACGACGCCGAGATAGGCGTCGTACCAGCTATCGACCAGCAGTGCTTTCAGCGGCGCCTTTGCATCGCCTTTCGGGGGCGGCAGGCGATGCACGATCGCCTCCAGCACCTCTCCCACGCCGACGCCGGTCTTGGCCGAGATCTCAAGCGCATCATGTGCGTCGAGCCCGATCACGTCCTCGATCTGCTGGCGAACGCGGCCCGGCTCGGCAGCCGGCAGGTCGATCTTGTTGAGGACGGGCACCACCTCGTGATTATTGTCGAGCGCCTGGTAGACATTGGCGAGCGTCTGCGCCTCGACCCCTTGGGTGGCGTCGACCACCAGCAGCGATCCCTCGCAGGCCGCCAGCGATCGGTTGACCTCATAGGCGAAGTCGACATGGCCGGGCGTGTCGATCAGGTTCAGCTCATAGAGCTGGCCGTCCTTTGCGCGGTAGTCGAGGCGAACGGTCTGCGCCTTGATGGTGATGCCGCGCTCCCGCTCGATATCCATCGAGTCGAGTACTTGCTCCTTCATCTCCCGCGCCGTAAGCCCCCCGCAGAGCTGGATCAGCCGGTCTGCGAGCGTCGACTTGCCGTGATCGATATGGGCGATGATGGAGAAGTTGCGGATGCGGGTAAGCGGCGCCGTCTCGGATTGACTCATGGGCGGCTTGGTAGGGGTCAATACCGCAAGGGTCAAGCGCGGCCCTGCGACGATTGGGGCCAAACCGTGGGCGCCGCCGCCCTATTGTTGTAGCGGTTCGGCTCTAGGGTGTTGGCTTGGCGAATCGAGAGAAAGTCAAAGGAGGCTCTGCATGCTCAAGAAAGTTCTGCTTGCTGCCGTCGCGACCGGCATTGTCGCGGCCCTCGCCCTGCCGATCCAGTTCACCCCTGCCGAAGCCGGGATGACCTGCAAGGAAGCTGCGAAGGTCAAGTTCCCAGACGATCGCAAGTCACGTCACGCCTATAAGAAGGCCTGCAAGGCCGCTTCGAAGGCTCAGCAAGCGTAATCTCGCGCCGGCTGAATGACTTAGACCCGATGAAGGGGGCTGCTCGGCCCCCTTCTCTTTGCCGCCCGCGGCTCGGCGACCCATCCGCAGGCAGGCGGCCGCTCATCCAAAAGCAACGACGTTTGCGAAACGGCAGAAATCCCGATTGACGAAGCTTGGTGGCTAGGGCCTTATCGCCTCCGCGTAACGTTACGTCATCACTCACGGGAGTAAGTTTATGCTTAAGAAAGTATTTTTGGCCGCCGCGCTATTTGTCGCCATGGTCGGCGTTTCCATGATTGCGGCGCCCTCCGAGGCCTATGCTTGCAAGAGCGGCTGCTTCAAGAAGGCCAAGGCCAGTTACGGCCACGAATTCAAGAAGCGCCACGCCTACAAGAAGGCCTGCAAATCTGCCTACAAAACCCATCACAAGGGCCCGCTTGCGCGGCTGTTCAAGAAATAGGCCCGACGGGGTTGCCGGCGACACATTGAATTGGGACCCGCGGGGCTTTCGCGGGTCCCTTAATTTTTGGCGTCTCAGATGCCGGCGTACCACTCGTAGCCGAGATCCTCCCAGAAGCCGCCGCGTCCGCCACGGATGGCCGTAAGGCCAGCGACCGCTTCGATCCGCATCACATATTTCGCCATCTTGTAGCCGAGCTGCCGCTCGACGCGGAGCCGCAGGGGCGCGCCGTGCGGGATGGGCAGCACGCGATCATTCATTTCGTAAGCGAGGATGGTCTGGGGATGGAAGGCGTCGGCGAGCCCGATCGACTCGTAATATTTGCCGGCCTCGGTTCCGGTCCTGCCGAGATCGTCGGCGCAATAAAAGACGATATAACGTGCGCTTTGTTGCAGCCGCGCGCGTTGGAGCAACGCGCCGAGCGGAACGCCCTTCCATTTGCCGATGCAGCTCCAGCCCTCCACGCAATCGTGTCGGGTGATTTGCGTGCGTGACGGCATCGCGCGCAGCTCGGCAAGCGAGAGCTCAAGCGGATTCTCGACCAGACCTCCGACCACAAGCCTCCAATCGGCAAAATTGCTTTTGGCATAAGCGAGATAGCCCGGGTCATCGGGATTGATCGAGCCGTTCGCCTTGAAGTCGGCAGAGATGTCCGACTCTGCGAACTCCCGCGCCAGTGCCTTAGGTGAGAGCAGCGCCTCCTGCGTGACGCGAGTCAGCGTCTCGGCCGAGTCGAGAATGCGCCTGATCCAGGGCTCGCGGGAGAGATCGTCGCAGCCGCCAAGCAGCGTCGTGCTTGCGGCGGCGAGCCCGCGCGCTAGGAATCCGCGCCGGTCGAGCTTGCCGACTTTGCTCATGGCTTCTCCCCGCCCCGCTCGATCACGTAGCGCCCGGTGATCATGGAGCGGAGATTGTTCCAGGCGCCCGACGCCAGCACCATGACGAGATGCACCGCGACGAAGATCACGATCAAACTCGCCGAGATGAAGTGAATCGTGCGCGCCGACTGCCTGCCCCCGAACACGTCGATAAGGAGCGGAAAGGCGGCGTCCATGCCGGGCGACATGGCGAGGCCGGTGAGCAGCATCAGCGGCAGCAGGATCAGCGCCACGAGAAGGTAGGCGAGCTTCTGCAGCACGTTGTAGCGCTTTGCCTCTTCTCCTTTAGGAAATCTGAGCCGCGCATGCTCGGCGATCGATGCGCCGATATGCTTCAGCTCGTTGGCCGAGGGCGCCAAATCGCGCCGGAGATGGCCGCTGCCCAGGCTCCACAGCAGATAGGCGAGCCCGTTGAACAGAAACAGCCAGGCAAAGAAGAAGTGCCAGCGCCGCCCCATGGCAAGGTCGCGATGGCCGGGCAAGGTCGCCCACCATGGAAATCCGTGCCTCTGGTATCCGCCACCAACCTCGCCGGTGGCACCGAACACTCCGGTCGTGTCGAAGCTGTAGCCGAGCAGCGTGGAGACTCCCTTGACCCCGTCGGCGGTTCGCACCGCCTTCATCGCCAGGATTGGATCCTCGAAATCCGACGCGTGCCCGAGATAGAGCGCCGGGTGGGCGTTAAATATCTGCAAGCCGCTCATCAGCAGGACAAGCAGCACGAGCGCGTTGATCCAATGGGTGATGCGCACCGCGCTGGAATGCCGATAGATGACCTCGTCCCTGTCCATGGTCAGCTACGGTCCGGCCAGCGCCGCCAGGATCGATCGCGGCATCATGGGGTCTCCAGGCCTCTCTCGCCACCATACGGGTTGCGGCGCCGCGGGCAAAGCGGCTCTCTCGCGACCGTGAACTGAATTGATGCGCGGGCCCCGAGCCGATAACCGCTTGGGCGGTTTTGGGCATTGGGCTATTCAGGGGCGATGCAACGCCTTCTCTCCTTGCCGCCAGACGCGATCAGGCCGGCTTACGACGTGGTGGTGGTCGGCTCGGGCTATGGCGGCGGCGTCGCGGCCTCCAGGCTTTCGCGCGCCGGGCAAAGCGTCTGCGTCATCGAGAAAGGCAAGGAATTTCCGACCGGCGCCTTTCCGAGCCGGTTGCCCGAGCTTCGCCGCGAGCTTCAACTAAACGGCGGCAAGCTGCGCTCCGGCTCGCGCACCGGCCTGTTCGATTTCAGGCTGGGCGCCGACATCCATGTGCTGGTCGGCTGCGGGCTTGGCGGCGGCTCGCTCATCAATGCCGGCGTGGCGCTCGAGCCCGACGCCCGCGTGTTCAGAGACCGCGCCTGGCCAGAGGCGATTGCCGGCGATGGGCTGCTCGAGCTCGGCTTCGAGCGCGCCGCGTCGATGCTGCGGCCTTCGCGTTATGCGAATGCTGCTGAGCTGACCAAGTACCGCGCGCTGGAAGCTTCCAGCGCCGCGTTTGGCGTGCCGCCGGTCGCGGCGCCGGTGGTGGTGAGCTTCGAGGCGAACGTCAATCCGGCTGGGGTCGCGCAGCCCGCCTGCACGCTTTGCGGCGATTGCTGTTCCGGCTGCAATGTCGGCGCCAAGAACACCGTCGCCATGACCTATCTTCCCGACGCGAAGGCGCATGGGGCGGAGATCTTCACCGAGCTCAGCGTCAGCCACATCGCCAAGGAGCACGGCGGTTGGCGTATCTATTTCGCGCCCTCAGACCCGCACGATGGGATCCAGAGCTGCGTCGCGGCGAAGACTGTGGTGCTCGCCGCCGGGACGCTTGGCTCGACCGAGATCCTGCTCAGATCGCGCGAGCGCGGGCTGCCGCTATCCGACCGGCTCGGCGAGCGGTTCTCCGCCAATGGCGACATCATCGCCTTCGCGCTTGGCGGCAGGGAGCGGGTCAACGCCGTCGGCGTGGGCTTCCCGCCGAAGTTCCTGGGCGACGCGGTCGGCGCCTGCGTTGCCGGCCAGATCGAGCTTCCCGACGCGCGCGATCTCGACCGCTCCATGATCCTGCAGGAAGGCGTCCTCCCTTCGGCGCTCGCGCCGCTGCTTCCGGTGTTTTTCATCTCCGGCGGTAGGCTGCTCGGCGCCGCGCAAAGCCTGATCAGGGGCGTCTATCAGGGTCCACTGTCGCATCTGCATACCTTCTTCGTCGTGTCGCACGACGATGCCGCGGGCCGGATCGAGCTCGCCAACGGCTGCGCGCAGGTTCACTGGCCGGGCGTCGGCGAGCAGCCGGTGTATGCCCGTGTCGACGCGGCGCTCACCAAGGCTGCGGAAGCCGTCGGCGCGCGCTACGTCAAGAGCCCACTCGCCGCCACGGCCACGGGCGCGAAGCCGGCCACGGCGCACCCCCTGGGCGGCTGCTTCATGGGCGAGGATGCCGCAAACGGCGTGGTCAACCATAAATGCCAGGTTTTCGACGGCAAGGGCGGGGAAAGCGTGCATTCCGGGCTCTATGTCTGCGATGGGTCGGTGATTCCGCGTTCGATCGGCGTAAATCCGCTGCTCACGATCACCGCGCTGACCGAGCGGGCCATGGTGCATCTTGCCCGCGACCACAATCTGGGGTTCGATGCTGTCCCCCGCGTCCGCGAGGAGTTGGACCGGGCGTTGACGTGAGGGTCGCTTCATGGCGCGCCGCTGGCACAGATCGCTTGGGATTGCGGCGGTCTGCGGCGCGCTTCTGCCCGCGGCGGGCGGCTTGCTCTATGCCGCTACGCGAACGGCGCCATGCGATCGGACGGAACTCACCGCCTCGATCGGCGACCACACGGCTGCCGCACCGCCAGGGTCTAGCCTCGACCGGCTAACTATCGTGCTCGCGGGCGACACCGGCTTCAACTCGACCGACGCCAAGGTCGACGCCAATGGCATGCGCAAGGGCAAGCAGACGATCAGCTTCACCGATGCGCTTTCCGGCGTCGCCGAGGACTTCGACGGCGATCTGGCCTTCGCCAATCTCGAGACCGTCATCACCGACCGCAATGACATCGCCCCGGAGACCAAGGGCAAGGGCACGTTCCATTTCCGCAGTCACCCCGCCGCGGTCAAGGCGATGATCGATATCGGCTTCAACCTGTTCTCGCTCGCCAACAACCATTCATTCGATTATGGCGCGGCCGGCGTCGAGGAATCGCTCTACCATCTCGCCGTTGCCAATGCCGAACGGGCGATCGCCTATGCCGGCATCGGCAGCAATTTCGCCGAAGCCGTCAAGCCCGGCTGCATCGATCTCGACGGCACGCGAATTGCCCTCTCGGCAATCGGCATCATCACCGGCGATCAGTCGCAATATCGCGCCGGGCCGAACAGGGCGGGACAGGCTTCCTATCGCGACCGTCCCGATTTCGAGGCGGTGGTCGACAAGCTCGTCGCCATGCCGGCCGACTACCGTGTCCTCTCCATCCATTACGGGCTCGAAGGCCGGGTCGAGCCTGACGAGCGGCAGCTGAAAGATTGGCGGGGGGTTGCCGCAGAGGAGAAGGGCATCGACCTGATCGTCGGCCATCACCCGCATGTCGCCCAAGGCGTGGAGCTTAACGGCAAGTCGCTGATCTTCTACGGGCTCGGCAACTTCCTGCATCCCGGCACCACGGAGATGAAGCGCTTCGGCATCTGCCGGGACTATGGGCTGATCGCCAAGGTGCATCTCGCGCGCGCGAGCGGCGCCTGGCAGGTGAAGGCGATCGAGGCGATCCCGCTCACCGAGACGCAATTCAAGCCGGAGCGTTTCAGCGCCGAGGAGGGGACCAAGCGCATCTACGCGCTCAATCATCTCGCGGCCGGGCTCGACGATGAGAAGACCGCCAAAGGCGTGCGCTTCACCCCGCAAGCGGACGGCACGGGACTCTATTGCGCTGACGGCGCGGCCGAGCTTGGCGGTAAGCTCGCGACTTTGTGCCAAGGCTGGCAGGAGCCGGGGGAGCCCGACCAGGCGCTCGCCAAGAAGATCGCCGCCGCTTGCGAGGACAAGCCATTCTACGGCAAGCCGGCGATGGTCAAGCGCCGCGTTCCGCAGCAGCGCCGGCGTCCCGCGGCGCCGCAGCCCTTCCCCTTCGGTGGCCCGTTCTCGCGCTAGCCGCGCAGCGCGCCGCCGGTCGCCTGCTTGACCGCATCGACGATTCGTTGCGCCACTGCCTCGATCTCGGCGTCGGTGAGCGTCTTCTCCTTCGGCTGGAGCGTGACCTCGATGGCGAGCGACTTCTTACCGTCCGGCACGCCCCGTCCGGTGAACACGTCGAACACGCCCACTTCGGCGATCAGGGCGCGATCCGCGCTCGAAGCGGCGCGTAGCACGTCTCCGGCAGCAGTTTCGCGGTCGACCAGGAAGGCGAAGTCGCGGCGCACCGGCTGGAGGTCCGAGGCGTCGAGCGCTTTGCTCGTGCCCTTGCGTGAGGTCGGAACCTCATCGAGGTAAAGTTCGAAGCCGGCGATCGGCGCGTCGATACGAAGTTTTGCGAGCAGGTCCGGGTGAAGCTCTCCAAAGGTGCCGAGCAGGGTTTTCGGCCCGAGCTTGAGCACGCCGGAGCGGCCAGGATGGAACCACGCCGGCGCATCGCGGGTCACGGTCAGGCGGGCTTGGCCGATGCCGAGTGCCGCGAGGGCTGCGACCGCGTCGGCCTTGACGGCGAATGTGTCCGCGGCGGGGGCTTCACCCGACCAATGGCGACCTGAGCCAGTCGATGCGGACCGGCCGAAGCGAACGCCGGAAGCCGCCATGAACTGGTCCGAGGGGCCGGCGCCCCGATAGGCTTGGCCGAGTTCGAACAGGGCTCCCTCGGCGAAGCCTCTGTCGCGATTGCGCTGCGCCGCGGTGATCAGTCCCGGCAGCAGCGAAGGTCGCATCTGCGCAAGCTCGGTCGAGATCGGATTGCTTAACGTCAGCTCGGGCTGGCCACCGCCGAACAGCTTGGCCTCCTCCGGCGGGATGAACGACCAAGTCACAGCCTCGATCAGCCCGCGCGCGGCGAGCACCCGCCGTGTGAGCCACTGCCGCTTCTGCGCTTCGGTGAGCACCGGCTTAGCGACGCCGGCTGTGCGCCGCATCGGCGTGGCGGGAACCCGGTCGACACCAATGAGCCGCACCACCTCCTCGACCAGATCGGCGGGGCCGGTGATGTCCGGGCGCCAGGAGGGAGGCGCCGCCTTGAGCTGCTTTCCCTTGCCGTCGAGCGAGACGCCGAGCGCAGCGAGCAGGCGCTTGATGTCGCCGCCGCCGAGATCGAGCCCGCTCAGCCGCTTGACCAGTCCCGGATCGAACTTGAAAGGCTTGTTGGCCTTCGGCGGCTTCCCGGCAATCGTGATCTTGCTGGGTGTGCCGCCGCAAAGCTCGAGCACGAGGCCGGTGGCGAGCTCCAATCCCGGCACCACGAAATCGGGATCGACACCGCGCTCGAACCGGTAGCGCGCATCGGATTGGATACCGAGCTTCCGCCCGGTGCGCGCCGTGCGCCTAGGATCGAAATACGCCGACTCGACGAACACATTGGTGGTGGCTTCGGTGACGCCGGTGTCCTCGCCGCCGATCACCCCGCCCAGCCCTAGAACTTTCGTGTCATCGGCGATCACGCACATATCGCTGTCGACTTCGTAGCTCTTGCCTTCGAGTGCGAGGAAGGACTCACCCCTCTTGCCAAGCCGCGCACGGATGCCGCCCGAGAGCTTGTCGGCATCATAGACGTGCAGCGGACGGCCGCGGTCGTAGGAGATGTAGTTGGTGATATCGACCAGCGCATTGATCGGCCGGAGCCCGATGGCCTTCAGCCTGCGCTGGAGCCAGTCGGGGGAGGGGCCGTTCTTGACCCCGCGCACCAGCCGCCCGGCGAAGACGGGACAGGCGTCGGCGGTTTCCTTGTCGAATTCGAGCTTGATCGGGATCGGGTTGGGAAAGGCGCCCTTGACCGGCTTGATCGGATCCTTGTTGAGCTTGCCGATCCCGGCCGCGGCGAGATCGCGGGCGATGCCGCGCACGCCGAGGCAGTCGGGGCGGTTCGGCGTGATGGCGACCTCGATCACCGCGTCGTCGAGTCCGAGTGCGGCCGCAGCAGGGCTTCCTACCTTGGCGCGCGGATCGAGCTCGATGATGCCGGTATGCTCGTTCGACAGTTCAAGCTCGCGCTCCGACAGCAGCATGCCGTTGGATTCGACCCCCCTGATCTTCGCCTTGGTCAGAGTGAGGTCGATGCCGGGAACGTAGCTGCCGACCGGCGCGAACACGCCCTTCAGCCCTACGCGCGCGTTGGGCGCGCCGCACACCACCTGAAGCCGCTCTTTGCCAGTATCGACCTCGCAGACGCTGAGCTTGTCGGCATTGGGATGCTTTTCGCATTTCACCACCTGGGCGACCTTGAACGGTGCGAGCCTGGTCGAGGGATCGGCCAGTTGCTCGACTTCGAGCCCGATGCGGGTGAGCGTCTCGGCGATCTCGCCCAGCTTCGCTTTGGTGTCGAGATGCTGCTTCAGCCATGCGAACGTGAATTTCATGGCTCAGGACAGTCCGGCGGCAAGGGTGGGGATAGCGAGCGGGGCGAACCCATAATGCTTAAGCCAGCGCAGATCGCCGGCGAAGAAGGCGCGTAGATCCGGCATGCCATATTTCAGCATGGCGATGCGGTCGATGCCGAGCCCGAAGGCGAAGCCCTGATAACGCTCCGGGTCGAGTCCGACATTGCGCAACACATTCGGATGCACCATGCCGCAGCCGAGAATCTCAAGCCACTGATCGCCTTCGCCGATCCTGATCTCGTCGCCGATTTTGGCGTAGCCGATATCGACCTCCATCGACGGCTCGGTGAAGGGGAAGTGGCTGGCGCGGAAGCGCATCTTGACCTGAGGCACCTCGAAGAACGATTTGCAGAATTCCTCAAGCACCCATTTCAGATGTCCGAGATGCGTCTCCTCGTCGATCACCAGCCCCTCGACCTGATGGAACATCGGCGTATGCGTCTGGTCCGAGTCGGAGCGATAGACGCGGCCCGGCGCGATAATCCTCAGCGGCGGCTTTTGCTTGAGCATGGTCCTGATCTGCACCGGACTGGTATGCGTACGCAGCACTGGGCGCGTGCCATCCGGGCCAGGTGCGAAATAGAACGTGTCATGCTCCTGACGCGCGGGATGCTCGGGAGGAATGTTGAGCGCGGTGAAATTGTTGAAGTCGGTCTCGATATCCGGCCCCTCGGCGATCGAGAAGCCCATATCGGCGAAGATCTCGGTGATTTCGTCGGTAACCTGACTGACCGGGTGAATGCGACCCTCTCGCAGCGGACCCTCGCGCACGGGAAGGGTGACGTCGGCGCGCTCCTGAGCGAGCTTCTCGACCGTTGCGACGCGCGACAACTCGGCGCGCTTGGCGTCGAGCGCCTCGCCGATGCTCGTCTTGAGGCTGTTGACGACCTGACCGTAGGCCTTGCGCTCGTCGGGCGGCAAGGAACCCAGAGCCTGCATCAGCTCGGAGATGCGGCCCTTCTTGCCGAGCACGGCAATGCGCACCTCCTCGAGCTTGTCGAGGTCCGAAGCTTCCGCGATGGCGTGAAGCAACTCGGTCTTGAGACTGTAGAGCTCCAGCGCGCTCATGGCTCAGGCTCCCATGCCGGGCAAGCCCGCTTGCGCGGGCTCAGCCCTGCGCAGCAGCCGACGCAGCCTCGACCAGGCCCTTGAAGGTTTGCGGCTCGCGCACGGCGATGTCGGCAAGCACCTTGCGGTCGAGCTCGATGCCGGCCTTCTTCAGCCCGTCGATCAGGCGTCCGTAAGTCAGGCCGTTTTCGCGGGCGGCCGCGTTGATGCGTTGAATCCACAGCGCACGGAAAGTGCGCTTCTTCACCTTGCGGTCGCGATAGGCATATTGGCCTGCCTTGTCGACGGCCTGCTTGGCGACGCGGATGGTGTTCTTGCGGCGGCCATAATAGCCTTTGGCCTGCTTGATCACCTTGCGGTGGCGGGCATGGGTGGTAACGCCGCGCTTCACACGGGACATGTCGGTGCTCCTTCGAAGCTCGCCTAAGGCCTAGCGGCTATAGGGCAGGAAATTCTTCTTCACGATCTTGGCGTCCTCGTCCGACAGAACCATCGTCCCACGCGCGGTCCGAATGAACTTGGTGGGGCGTTGGATCATGCCGTGACGCTTGCGCGAGGCCTGGCATTTCACTTTGCCGGTCGCCGTGACTTTGAAGCGCTTCTTGGCACCGCTCTTGGTCTTGAGCTTGGGCATTTGGCTTCCTTGGTTGATCCCGGCCACGGAGCCCCGAAGGGCGCGGGGGCGGGGATTTGTCGCTACGAGTGGAAAGCATGCGAGCCGCCACGGCATGCCCTGCCGGGCGGCTCCTTGAGCAGCGCCTTATAGGGTGGATTTGCGCCCCAGCGCAAGCGTTCCGGGGCTGCGGCCAGATTGGGCCTGCCGGGCGCTCAGCTTGTCGGTTGCTTCTGCGGTCTCGTCCCCTTAGCTTGCCGGGCGGGGGCTAACTCCCTAGACCGCGTGGCTAATTTTGGATGCCACGAGTGTGGGGTGATCCTGCCCAAAGTCTTCATCCCGATCGCCGAAGACACCGGCCTGATCGGCAAGATGACCGACAGCCTGCTCGAACAGGCGGTGCGGGATGCCAAGCACTGGCCCGAGGACATCGCCGTTTCGCTCAATTTCTCGGGCCGGCAGATCTCCGATTCGAAACTTGCGCCGAGGATCCTCGGTATTCTCACCAAAGCCTCGTTTCCACCCGATCGCTTGATGATCGAGGTGACCGAAAGCGCCGTGGTGCAGCGCTTGGAGGATGCCAAGTCCACGCTTCAGGAACTGCGCAACGTCGGCGTGCGCATCGCGCTCGACGATTTCGGCACCGGCTATTCGGGTCTATATCATTTGCGCGAGCTTGAGCTCGATACGATCAAGATCGACCGTACCTTCGTCGGGCAGATGCTGGAGAAGCCGCAGGTGGCCCGCATCGTCAAGGCGATCGTCAGCCTCGGCCACGCGCTCGGCCTCAAGACCACGGCCGAGGGGATTCAAAGCCAGGATACGGTCGGCCGCTTGCTGAAGCTCGGCTGCGACACGGGCCAGGGCTATCTGTTCGGTGAGCCGCAGCGGGCCTCGGTCGTGGCCGAAGCGCTCCGCAATGCGCCGCCGCGCGAGAGAGGCAAAGTCGCCCGCCCGCGCCGGATCGCCTAGCGGGGCGCCAGCACCATCACCATCTGCCGGCCTTCGAGCCTCGGCTCCGATTCGACCTTGGCGATGGTTGAAGTGTCCTGCTTCACCTTGTCGAGCAACTGCGCGCCGAGTTCCTGGTGTGCCATCTCGCGGCCTCTGAAGCGCAAGGTCACCTTGACCTTGTCGCCTTCCTCGAAGAAGCGGCGGATCGAACGCATCTTCACGTCGTAGTCGTGTGTGTCGATGTTTGGGCGCATCTTGATCTCTTTGATCTCGACAGTCCGCTGCTTCTTGCGCGCCTCGGCCGCCTTTTTCTGCGCCTGGTATTTGTATTTTCCGTAGTCGAGAATCTTGCACACCGGCGGCTCGGAATTGGGCGCTATCTCGACGAGGTCGAGACCAGCTTCCGCCGCGCGTGCGAGCGCATCGGAGATGGCAACCACGCCGACATTATTGCCGGTAGCGTCGATAAGTTGGATGTCTGGAGTGTCGATGCCCTCGTTGATACGGGGACCTCCCCGATCGGGTGTTAGCTTCGTCGGCCGCCTTACGATGTCTTTGTCTCCTTGTTTCGAACGGCGGTAACCAATTCCCCCCGTAAAAGGCGAGAGAGCGCCCGCGGTCCGCGTTCCCAAACTTCGAGGTTCTACAGGAACGGAATTGCGGCTGACAAGTCAAGTTGGACGCGTGGGCCGGGGTCAGTCGGTTTGCACCCCTTCGACGCCCGAGCCGGGTTAACCGCATTTCGCCGGATCACACGCCCGCCCGAAGCAAGCGGCAAGCTGCGTGCCGAGCAACTCGTCATAAACCGCAAGCGTCGATTGTTGCATCCGCGCAAGCGAGAATTTGGCGGCGACATGGCGGCGTGCCCGGCCGGCGAGCGCGACCCGGGCTTGCGTCGGCAGGGCGAGCGCGAGCTTGATCCGGTCGGCCAGCGCCGTGGCGTCGCCTGCCGGTACCGGCCATCCCGTAAACTTGTTCGCGCCTTCGGCCGGCGGGATGATCGTTTCCGGCAGCGCGCCGAGTTCCGACACGATGACCGGACAGCCCATGGCTTGTGCTTCGATGCTGGTCCGGCCGAAAGTCTCCGGCACCAGCGAGGGCATGATCGCGACATGCGCGGCGAGGAATGCCGCCGGCATGTCGCTGCAATGCCCCACCAGCCGGACCTTGTCGCCAAGTCCGCTGCTGGCGACGAGTTGGAGCAGTTCTTGACGATAGGCATCCTTGCGCGGCGCGTCGCCGGCAAAGATGACGACGACATCCTCGAGTGCGCCTTCGCGCTGCATCCGCGTCGCGGCCTCGATGGTTACACGATGACCCTTAAGTCCCGTGATCCGCGCGGCCTGGAGCACGATCCTAGTTCCCGGTGCGACGCCCCATTGCGCGCTCAGCTTTGCGGTCGCTTCGGGGGTGACTGCAGCCGGATCGAACGCGGCGGCGTCGACGCCGCGATAGATGACGCGAAGTCTGTCGTCCGCGACCACGTGCCGTGCCGCGATCAAGTCCGCAGTGTAGCGCGAATTGGCGATCACCCGATCGCCGCGCGCCATGACGCTGTTAAAGAAAGTTTTGAGCGGTCCAGGATTGCCATAGGCGCCATGATAGGTGGTGACGAAGGAACGGCCCGTCCGCCGCGCCGCAAGCAATGCGCTCCAAGCAGGCGCCCGGCTTCTGGCATGCACGAGATCGACTCCGCGCTCCTCGATCAGACACGCAAGCCGCCTGACATTGGCCAGGATCGTGAGCGGGTTCTTGCTCGCCGCCGGGAATGTGACGATCTCGCCGCCGCAGCTTGCGATCGCGGTTGCCATCCGGCCCCCTTCGGTGGCAACGAGGGCGCGCGCGCCGGCCTGGCTCAGGGCTTCGGCGATCTCGACCGTGGTCTGTTCGCTTCCCCCGGTGTCGAGGCGCGGTACGACTTGCAGGATAGTCACGTCTGCCATGGCAAGGTCTTAGGATGAGCGCCGACGAACCGCAATTGCTGGAGCTGGGCGAGGGACGCAAGCGCCGCCGCATTGCCTACCGGCTGGCCGAGGCCGCCGGCCAGCCGGCCCTGCTTTGGCTGCCGGGCTTTCTGTCCGACATGGCGAGCACCAAGGCGGCTGCCTTGGCCGAATGGGCGTCGGGCGCAGGGCTGCCGATGCTCCGTTTCGACTATTCGGGTCACGGGCTATCGGAAGGCGATCTGCTGCAAGCCTCGATCGGCGACTGGCTCGAGGAGGCCTCCGCCATGCTCGACCTGCTGTGCGGCCGGCCGAGCATCCTGATCGGCTCTTCGATGGGCGGATGGCTGGCGCTGCTGCTTGCCCGCAAGCTCGCGCAAGATGACGCGCTCGCGCGGCTGGCGGGGCTCGTGTTGATCGCTCCCGCCTGGGACATGACCGAGCGGCTGATTTGGCACCGCATGACGCCTGAGATCAAGGAGACGATCGAGCGCGAGGGCGTCTATTACGAGCCGTCGCTCTACGGGGATCCCTATCCCCTCACCAGGCATCTGATCGAGGAGGGCCGGTCGCATCTGATCGGCGTCGACACGCTGACCTTCGATCTGCCGGTGCGCATCCTGCAAGGCATGTGCGATCCAGACGTGCCGTGGGGACATGCACTTGACCTTGTCGATCTGCTCTGCTGCGGCGACGTGGAGGTGACGCTGATCAAGGACGGCGACCACCGCCAATCGCGTCCGCAGGATCTGCGCCGTCTCCAAGCAACCGTCGCTTCCCTCGTGTCAGGGATGCCGTGAGCGGAGCTCCGTCATCATCGGGCAGCCCAATGTTTTCTCGAATGCCTGCTTCAGCTCGTCTTGCGTCTCGACGCTGAGGTAGAGACCGCGATTGCGCTCGGCGAGGCACTTCGCTTCAAGCACGGCATGCTCGCCCATCCAGGTATAGCCTTTGACGCGGAGACCGATGACGTGAACGGTCAGTTGCAGGGCGGAACCGCTAAGCTGCTCGCCGAGGGCGCAAGGCGAGCCGCCGCAGGTCTCCTCACCGTCGGTGAGCACCACGATCAGGCCGGGCTTCGCCCGGTAGTCGAGCACGTCTGCCGCCTGTGCCACGGCCTCGGTCAGCGGCGTCTTGCCGGCCGGAACCAGTGCGCCGATCGCCGCCACGATCCGCACGGCAGCGTTCTCCACTGGCGCCAAGTCTAAACGAACGTTGCACTGGTTCCACACGCCTGGCCCGTAAGTGATGAGTCCGACGCGGCGATAGCGCGTTACACTAGGAAGGATATCGGCGAGCGTGACGCGCACCTTGTCGATGCGGCTCACGGTGCCGGCGGTCTCGCTGCCATAACCCCAGCCATTGCCGGACATTGAACCCGATGCGTCGAACACGATCATCGCATCTTCGATGCAAGGCGCTTGTTGCTCCGCGGCCCTCGCTGCACTTGTGGCAAAGATCAAGGCCGTGACCAAGGCGATTGCCGCAATGCAGAAGGACCGGAAGTGGAGGTGCGTAGCGGTAGTGTCGAGCAGGGTTTGGTCGCTCATGGCCATGTCTGTTCGGAGAGCAGTGCGGCGAGGCCTTCGCGGTAGGTCGGGTAGCGGAGCCGGACGCCGAGTTCCGACTTGATGCGCGCATTGCCGATCCGCCGGCTGCCCTCATAGAAGCTACGCGCCATCGGCGGGAGGTCAGCCTCGGCGAAGTCGATTTCCGGCGGCGGCGACACGCCGAGCAACTCAGCCGCGTAGGCCACCACGTCGCCGGGCGCGGCTGGCTCGTCATCGGCGACGTTGTAGACGGCCCCCGCGCTCGGCCGCGCGATGGAGGCTTCCAGCACGGACGCAATGTCCTCGACATGGATGCGACTGAACACCTGCCCGTTCTTGTTGATGCGGCGCGCGGTGCCCGCCTTCAGCTTATCGAACACGCTCCGCCCGGGCCCATAGATGCCGGCGAGGCGGAAAATCTGCACCGGCACGCCGGTCTCTTTGCCGAAATCGAGCCAGGCCTGCTCGGCGGCCACGCGTGCTTCGGTCCGCGCGCTGTTCGGTCTTGGCGCGGTGGTCTCATCGACCCAGCGCCCGCCCTGGTCGCCGTAAACGCCGACCGTCGACAGATAGCCGATCCATTCGAGCGAAATGAGCTTGGCGATGTCCTCGCGATAATGTTCGAGCACGGGATCGCCGGTGGGGCCGGGCGGGATCGAATGCAGGAGATGCGTCGTGCCGCGAAGCGCCTTGGGAAGCGCGCTATTCTCGGCCTCTCCCGCGTATTGGACGATCTCGTAGCCGGACGCCGCCAGCCGGCCGATCTTGCCGACGTCACGCGCCGTGCCGGCGATCTGCCATCCTTGTGCGGAAAGCCGCGCAGCGAGCGCCTGGGCCGAAAAACCGAGCCCGAAAGCGAACAGCCGGCTCACGCCGCCACTCCCATCCATTCGCTTCTGACGGCGGGATCGGGGTCGGTGGCATGCGCGATTCGCAGAGCGCGGAAGCGCTGCGGAGCCAGCCGCGCCAGCGCCCACACCGCCATCGCTCGCACCAAAGGCGAAGCATCGTCGAGCCGCGCCTCGACCAGCGGTGCGAGGGAAATGTCGGCTGAATTGCCCGCGGCGATCAACACATTGCGCAGAAAGCGGTCGCGTCCGGTCCGCATGATCGGCGTGCCGCGGAAGCGTGCCCGGAATGCGGCATCGTCCAGCGCCAGCAGCTCGGCCAAGGGAGGATTGTCGCTCTCCTCCCGCACGCTGAGCTTTGTCTCATGCGCCGTCTTGGCAAACTTGTTCCAGGGACACACCGCGAGACAATCGTCGCAACCGAAGATGCGGTTCCCCATCGCCTCGCGAAACCGTGGCGCGATATGTCCCTTGTGCTCGATTGTGAGGTAGGAGATGCATGCCCGCGCGTCGATCTCGTAAGGGGCGGTGAAGGCGCGCGTGGGACAGATGTCGAGGCAGCGGCGGCACGCCCCGCAATGATCTTCCTCAGGCGCGTCCGGCGCAATCTCGGCGGTGGTGAAGATCGAGCCGAGGAATAGCCACGATCCGAACTCGCGCGAGACGAGATTGGTATGCTTGCCTTGCCAGCCGAGACCCGCGCGCGCGGCGAGCGGTTTCTCCATCACCGGCGCGGTATCGACGAAGAGCTTGACCTCGCTTTGCGTCAGCGCCTGCACCCGCGCGGCGATCGGCCTGAGCTTCGCCTTGAGCACGTCGTGATAGTCGGCGCCTTGCGCGTAGATTGAAATCGCGCCGCGTGACCGCTGCTGCAAGATAGCCAGCGGATCGCCACCGCGCCCGTAGTTCAGCCCCAACAGAATGACGCTGTTGGCCTCCGGCCATAGCGAGCGCGGTGTCCTTCGGCGCTCGACCGTGCGCGCGAGCCACGCCATGTCGCCATTTCGGCCTTCGGCGACGAACGCTTCGAGTGCTTCGCCCGCGCCACCCACCGCATCGGCCGTCGTGAAGCGCACGGCGTCGAAGCCCAGCGCCTTGGCCTCCCGAGCGATCGTTTGTTTCAGCGTCTCAGTCATCTGGCACGGAATGACGAAGCGAAGCGAAACTCAAAAATCGAGATCGGCATAGGTCCCGGAGGGAGTGAACCCCGCCACGCGATCCTGCAGCAACGCCCGGAAAGACGGCCTCGATTTCAGCAGAGCATACCAATTCTTGGCCGGCTCGTGCTCTTCCCAAGGAACCTCGCCGAGATAGTCGAGGGCGGAAAGGTGTGCTGCCGCGGCAAGGTCGGCAAAGCTGATCGCATCGCCGGCGAGCCAACTCCGCGTCTCGGCGAGATGGCCGATATAGGAAAGGTGGTAACGCAGGTTCTCATGCCCCGCCCGCATCGCCTCCATGTCGGGCGAGGCGCTGTGCGGCCCGAAGCGCCTGAAGACTTTCTCCTCGACGAGATAGGCGGTCACCTCGTCGTGGAACTTGCGGTGGAACCACTCGGTCAGGCGCCGCGCCTCGGCCCGGGCCGCCGCGTCGCCCGGGAAGGGCTGGAACAGGCGGCTGTTGCGCTCATCGGCGGTGTCGCCGAGATATTCGGAGATCGCATAGGCTCCGGCGATCGCTCCCTGCTCGTCGGTGAGCAGGACCGGCAGCGTGCCGGCCGGGTTCAGCGCCAGGAACTCAGGCCGCCATTCCCATGGCTTCTCCTCGACGAACTCCGCCTCGACGCCGCACTCGGCGAGCGCCAGCCGGATCGACCGGGAGAACGCGCACAGTGGATAGTGCAGCAATGTCGCCATCGGCCCGTCAGGCGGCTGAATGTGCAAAATGAATCGCGCGAGACTTTAGCCTCGTATAGAACCTGCACGCGCGCCGAACAAGCAGGGCAACGAGGGGCCCATGACGATAGAGCAGATCATCGTCCTTGCCATCGTGCAGGGGATTACCGAGTTTCTGCCGATTTCCTCCTCCGGGCACCTGATTCTGGTCCCCCAGTTGATGCATTGGGAGGACCAGGGTCTCGTCGTCGACGTGATGACCCATATCGGCACGCTGTTTGCCATCCTCATCTATTTCTGGCGCGACGTATGGAGCATCGCCGGCGGCGCGCTCAATCTGCTCAAGGGCAAGGTCACCGACGAGGGAAAGCTCGCGATCTATATTGCGCTCGCCACCATCCCCGCCATCGCCTTCGGCCTGTTCCTCAAGGAATTCGGCTTTGGCGACCTTGAGCGCAATGTCGCCGTCGTCGCCTGGAACACGATCCTCTACGGCATCCTGATGCTGATCGCCGACATGGTCGGCGCGCAGGAGCGCACCATCAAGAACATGACGCTCGGCAGCGCGCTGGTCATCGGCGTGGCGCAGGCCTTGGCGCTGATCCCGGGCACCAGCCGCTCGGGCGTGACCATGACCGCCGCCCGATTTCTGGGTTTCACCCGGCCCGATGCCGCGCGCTTTTCCTTTCTGCTCGGCATTCCGGCGATCGCCGGCGCCGGTGTGCTTACCGTGGGCGACGCGCTCGCGAGCGGCGATCCCGTCACCATGGATGCGGTCTATTGCGCGATCCTGACATTCTTTGCCGGCCTCGCGGCCATCGCCTTCCTCATGGCGCTGGTGAAGCGCGTCAGCTTCCTGCCCTTCGTGCTCTACCGCATGGTGCTTGGCGGCTTCCTGCTCGTGATGATCTATTCGTGAGCCGTCAGGGTTTCGGCCGGTACCGAGAGAACTGGCCCCGCGGGCGGAACCGCTCGAGATAGTCGGGCACGACCGAAGCCACGGCCACCGGCTCGATGCCGAGACCCTGAAGTGTGCGTCCGCTCCGTTTGGCCGCCTCGCTCACCAAATTGTCGGTCTCGAGCAGCCGCACCTGGTCCACTGTCAGCATCGGGTTCGGCAAGAGTTGCAGGAATGCGCCCTTGACCTTGGCCAGCCAGAAAGGCACCGGCACCAGCAGCCGCTTGCGCATCGTGTAGTCGAGCACACGCTGCATCACCGATTTGAGCGTGAGCACTTCCGGACCGCCGAGCTCGTATGGCGCGCCTGACTTGGCGCTGCCGGTCAAGCCGGCAATGACGGCCTTGGCCACGTCCCCGGCGAACACCGGCTCGAGCCTGGTCGCGCCGCCGCCGATCAGCGGCAGCACGGGCGCGATGCGCGCCAGCTTGGCGAAGCGGTTGAAGAAATCGTCCTCCGGTCCGAACACGATCGAAGGCCTGAGGATGACAGCCTCGGGGATGACCTCTCTGATCGCGGCCTCGCCCGCCGCCTTGCTGCGCGCATAAACCGAGGGTGAGTGGGGATCGGCGCCGATCGCCGAGACATGCACCAGCGCCTTGGCGCCGGCCCTGCGCGCGGCCTCCGCGACATGCTTGGCGCCTTCGTCCTGCACCGCCTCGAAGCTCTGCTTGCCGGTGGGAAACAGGATGCCCACCAGATTGACGACGGCGTCGGCCCCGTTTGCTGCTGCGAGCAGCGACTCAGGGAAGCGTACATTGGCCTGCACGGCATTGATCTGCCCGACCCCGCCCAGCGGCTGCAGATGGCCGGCGAGCTCCGGCCTGCGCACGGCGATGCGCATACGCGCGCCGGTCTTGGCGATGGCGCGGACCACGTGGCGGCCGATGAAGCCTGAGCCGCCATAGATGGTTACGAGCGCTCTATTGTCGAGGGTGATAGCCACCTCAATGCCCCTTGCGGCTGGTGCTTGCAACGCGCAGCAATATACGGGTCCGGCCGTTCATGGGAAGCGAACCGGCGAATAGCTCGTGGGAGCGGCTGAAGCCAGGAGGGATTCCGCATGATTTCAATCGTTGCCTATATCGGCGCGGCACTCGCCGAAATTGCCGGCTGCTTTGCCTTTTGGGCTTGGCTCCGCCTCGGCAAGTCCATTCTGTGGCTCGTGCCTGGCGCGGCCGCCCTGGTTTTGTTGCCTATTTGCTGACCTTCGCGGAGGTGACGGCAGCGGGCCGTGCCTATGCCGCCTATGGCGGCGTCTATATCGCCGCTTCCCTCGGCTGGCTGTGGTTCATCGAAGGGATGAGGCCCGACCGGTGGGATTCTATCGGCGCCATGCTGTGTCTGCTTGGAGCGGGCTTCATCCTCTTCGGTCCCCGGCACGCATAGCCTCCGCTGATTGACTTTGGCGAGACCCGACCGTACTTGAGGGGCAATAAGCCCAGGTGGCGGAACTGGTAGACGCGCTAGCTTCAGGTGCTAGTGCCCGAAAGGGCGTGGAAGTTCGAGTCTTCTCCTGGGCACCATTCCGGATTTTTTAAGCGCCTCGCGGTAAGACTGCAGCCGCCAAGGAGCGCTTCGCGTTGAACCAGCCGCCGATGATCGAGCTTTATCAAGACGACCTGCCGCCGGGTCGTTTCACCGGCCGCGTCATAGCCGTCGATACCGAGACCATGGGTCTCGATCCTTATCGCGACCGGCTCTGCCTCGTGCAGCTTTCCGAGGGCGACGGCAGCGCCGTACTGGTGCAGTTCGGCCGCGCCTACGACGCCCCCGAGCTGAAGCGGCTCCTAGCCGATGAGGGCATCCTCAAGCTGTTTCATTTCGGCCGGTTCGACATGGCCATGCTCAAGCATTTCCTCGGGGTCATGCCGCAACCGGTCTATTGCACCAAGGTAGCCTCCAAGCTTGCCCGCACCTTCACCGACCGGCACGGCCTCAAGGATCTCTGCAGGGAGCTGCTCGGCATCGAGCTGTCCAAGCAGCAGCAATCCTCGGATTGGGGGGCGGCCGAGTTGACCCAAGAGCAGCTGAGCTACGCCGCGAGCGATGTCTTGCATCTGCACGCGCTCCGGGAGAAACTCGACGCCATGCTGCGGCGCGAAGGGCGCGAAAGCCTGGCGCGCGCCTGTTTCGAGTTTCTGCCGGTACGGGCCGAACTTGACCTCAGGGGCTGGTCGGAGATCGATCCTCTCGCCCATTAAGGGCCAAAAACGGCTCCCCGGCGTAAGCTTGCGGTCGCAATGTCATCAAAGTCCTGCGGCTAGCTGGCGCTTCAGCCCGGCGGGAATCGCTGGCTCTGCGTGATATTGGCGGGGAAGATGGCGATTGAGGCGAATATCGCTGCCGGCGGCCAGGGCTATCTCGTGCGCTCGGCCGAGGAGAGCGTGCGCGCCTTTGCCCGCGCCGAGCGGCATACCCGTCTCGTCCACTTCCTGCGCAAGGCGCTGCCGGTTCTGGCCGTGCTTGTGCTGTTCTCCTATTTCATCACGTCCCGGCTCGGCGTCAGCATCAGCGTCGGCGATCTCAGCGCCAGCATCGACGGCATCCAGGTTGCCGACGGCAATTTGCGCATGACCAACCCCAAGCTGTCCGGCGCCGACAAGAAGAACGGGAAATACGTGATCGGCGCCGACTATGCCGATCAGGACATGAAAGACCCCAAGATCATCAAGCTTCACGCCATCAAGGCCGAGCTGTCGAGCGCCGACGGCGGCTGGTCGCGGATGAACGCCGTGCGCGGCGTGTTCAACAGCAAGAGCGAGCGGCTGGTGATGCAGGACAAAATCACTGTCGCCACCAGTTCCGGCATCACGGGCGAGTTGAAACATGCAAGCCTGATGGCGAAGACCCAAACGTTGCGCTCGCACCGGCCGGTGTCCTTCACCTTGCCAAATGGCAGGGTCAGCGCGGGCGCCCTGACCTTCCGCTCCTTCGACAGCACGCTCACTTTCCGCGGCAAGGTACGCCTTCACGTTGTCAAGAAGGAGGCTGTGCCCAAGCAGGCGGCGCCAATGGCAACCGCTCCGCAGGAAGCCCTTCCCAAGGAAGCCGCGACGTCAGAACCGGCCGCGCCGCTCGTCGTGCCGCCGCTGCCCCCGGCCATCGGTACCGAGGATCTCGGCAACGCGCCGGTGGTGTCCCAATGAGCAACTCCCGCTCTCGGATGCCGAGTGTGGCCCGCATGCTTGCCGGGCCGGCGATGGTCGCCTTAGGTCTGGCGCTTGCGCCGCCAGTCGGCGCACAGACCCTGACCAATAGCTTCGGCGGCTTGTCGCAGAGCTCCAACGAGCCGATCGATATCGAGTCGGACATGCTCGTGGTGCAAGACAAGCAGAAATTGGCGACCTTCAAGGGCAATGTGAAGGCCGTGCAAGGCGGCACCACGCTCCGCGCCAAGGAGCTGAATGTGCATTACGTCGGCGGTGGCGGGCTTGCTCCCGGCGACAAGAAACAAGGCGAGAGCCAAGCTGCGCCTGTGCCGCAAGGCGATGCACCCGCCGGCACCGCAGCCAAGCCGGACAAGGACAACGCCCAGATCACCAAGATCGAGGCCAAAGGTGACGTCGTCATCACCAGCGAGGACGACCAAACCACGACGAGCGAGTGGGCGCTCTACGACTTGCCGGCCCAGCAGGTAACCGTGGGGGGCAATGTGGTGTTAACCCAAGGCAAGAATGTGCTAAAGGGAGACCGGCTCGTCATCGATCTGAAGACAGGTGAGAGCCGGTTCGAGAATTCGGGCAATGCCGCTGCCGGGGGCCGGATTCGTGCGCTGTTCATGCCGAAGAAGGACGGTAAGGGCGGTAAGGATGCCAAGTCCGGCAGCGCCAAGACCGGCGCCGCGGCAGCCGAGGACGAGGCGCCGGAGCCGCCCAAGTCCAATACCGCGGGTGGCGCCGAAACCCCCGCGGTCGGCGAACCGGACGATGTGCCGTGGCCGATTACGCCGGGCCTGCAGCCCTGAGCCCATGGCTCGATGAGCGGGACGCCCGGCGATTCAACGCCTGAGGAGCGGAAGGGGTAGTGGGCAAATTGCTGTCGTTCCCGGGCCGCCAGCCACACGCCGCATCAGACGCGATCCCCGTCCAGGCGCGCGATCTCGATCAGGCGTCCGGCGTTCAGCCCGATTCGGGCATCGGGCGGCTCGCCGTTTGCTCGGTCGTCAAGAGCTTCAAGAAGCGCACTGTCGTGCGCGGCGTCAGCCTCGATGTTTGCCGGGGCGAGGCCGTTGGCCTGCTCGGGCCGAACGGGGCCGGCAAGACCACCGTATTCTACATGATCACGGGGTTGATTCCTGCCGACGAGGGGTCGATCAGGATCGACGGCCAGGACGTGACCGGGCTGCCGATGTATCGCCGCGCCCGGCTCGGGATCGGCTACCTGCCGCAGGAGGCCTCGATCTTCCGTGGGCTTACCGTGGAGCAGAATATTCTGGCCGTGCTCGAAACGGTCGAGCCGGACCGCCGCAAGCGTCAGGCGCAGCTCGATGCCCTGCTCGAGGAATTTCACATCACGCGCCTCAGGACCGCGCCGGCCATGCGCCTTTCGGGCGGCGAGCGGCGCCGCGTCGAGATCGCCCGCGCCCTCGCCACGCGCCCGTCCTTCATGCTCTTGGACGAGCCCTTCGCCGGCATCGACCCCATCGCCGTTAACGATATTCGCGCCCTGGTGAGGCATCTTACCCAGCGCGGCATCGGCGTTTTGATCACCGATCATAATGTGCGCGAGACTCTCGACCTCGTCAGCCGCGCCTATATTATCCACGACGGCATGGTGCTGACCCACGGCACCGCGCAGGAGATCATCAACAACGAGGATGTGCGGCGCGTTTATCTCGGCGAACAGTTCAGGATCTGATTCGCCGGCCGTGAGTGAGTTCGACAATGGCGATCACCACAAAGCTCGAACTCCGTCAGACCCACAATCTGGTAATGACGCCGCAGCTGCAGCAGGCAATCAAGCTGCTGCAGCTTTCCAACCTCGAGCTCATAAGCTTCGTCGAGGCCGAGCTTGAGCGTAATCCGCTGCTGGAGAGGGCCGATGCCGACGACCCGGCCGAGCCTGCCAATGGCCCCGTTCCTAGCGACCAGAAGCGGGACGAGCAAACCGAGTTTACCAACGCCTCCGAAGCCGCAAGGGACGGCGAAACCGAGCCGGGCGAAGGTGACGGGGAGTGGGTCGATCTTGAGACCGGCGGCAGCCGGAACGAGGAACTCGACGCCGAGCCGCAAGACGTGTTCCCCGATGCCGACGGAGCCTCTCCGGGCGCGCTGAAAGACTCCGGCTGGGCCATGCTTGGGCAGGGGTCCCGCAGCATCGGGGACGAGGACCCCAATCTCGAGGCTTACATCGCCGAGGAGAGGACGCTCCGGGATCATCTCACCGACCAACTGGTCCTCGCCTTTGCCGACCCGGCGCGACGCCTGATCGGCCACCATCTCATCGACATGACCGACGAGGCGGGCTACCTGCAAGGCGATCTTGCAAGTCTCGCCGAGTTGTTGGGCGCACCCATCGAGCTCGTCGAGGAGACATTGGCGGCGATGCAAGGCTTCGAGCCCTGCGGCGTGTTCGCCCGCGACCTGCGCGAATGCCTGATGCTCCAGCTCAAAGAGCTGGACCGCTGCGACCCGGCCATGGCGGCGCTGATCGACAATCTCAATCTCCTCGCCGTGCACGATCTCGCCGCTTTGAAACGCGCGGCGCGCGTCTCCGACGAGGACCTGCTCGATATGATCCAGGAACTGCGGCGGCTGAACCCGAAGCCTGGCCTGAAATACGGTTCGGCCCCCGCGCAGCCCATCATACCCGACGTGCTGGTGCGCGCGCTTCCCGACGGCAACTTTCATGTGGAGTTGAACGGCGACACCCTGCCGCGTGTGCTGATCAATCAGTCCTACTATGCAACCGTCTGTAAATCGGCGACCCGCAAGGAAGACAAGTGCTATCTGGTTGACTGCCTGCAAACCGCGAATTGGCTGGTCAAGAGTCTCGATCAGCGCGCCCGCACCATCCTCAAAGTGGCGCAGGAAATCGTCCGCCAGCAGGATGCCTTCTTCAGCTACGGCGTCCGCCATCTCAGGCCGTTGAACCTGAAAACCGTGGCAGACGCGATCTCGATGCATGAATCGACCGTCAGCCGCGTCACTGCCAACAAATACATGGCGACCAATCGCGGGCTGTTCGAGCTGAAATATTTCTTCACCTCGGCGATTGCGGCGACCAGCAATGGCGATGCCCACTCCTCGGAAGCCGTGCGCGACCGCATCCGCGCCATGATCGAAGCCGAGCCTGTCTGCGATGTTCTCTCGGACGACAAGATCGTCGAGCGGCTGAAAGGCGATGGCATCGACATCGCACGGCGCACGGTGGCGAAATACCGTGAAGCACTTAGGATTCCCTCCTCGGTGCAGCGCCGGCGCCTCAAGCGCATGGCCCCGGGCTTGAGTCTCTGAGGCTTGGTCAAGCCCTTGGCCGGAAACGTGAATCGTGTAAAGAGGGAAGCGGGAAATAGTTGGTTTGACACCCCGGGACGGGCGGTCTAGCTTCCCGCTCCGCGGTGGAGGCCGAACGGAGGTTGGGCCCGGGGCGCGCATTATCGGCCCTGGCGAAGATCGGCCCCGCACGACGCGGCATGCGCCCCTGAACACGGTGGGAAAGGGCCATTCGACAGTCTTCCGCGGGCGATGACGATACAAGTGACCGGAAAGAACCTGGACGTCGGTGAGGCGTTGCGCAGCTACGTCCAGGAGCGTGTGATGAACACTGTGGAGAAGTTCATCGGGCGCGACACTACGGGACATGTGCGCATCGAGAAGGAACACGGGGAATTCAGGACCAACTGCAGCGTGCATTTGTGGCAGGGCATGAGCCTCGAGGCCCATGGCGTGGCGCCTGACGCTTATCAGAGCGCGGATCTTGCCTGCGAGCGGCTTGAGAAGCGGGTTCGGCGCTACAAGCGGAGATTGAAGCGGCACGGCGGCGGGGAAACCCCGCGCAGGCATACGGCGGCGACGGACTACGTGATTCAGGCCCCCCAGGACGGGCACGAGGAACGCGATGAGGCCAATCCCGTTATCATTGCCGAGGCTGAGACCCCGGTGCACGAGATGGCAGTCAGCGACGCGGTGATGCAGATGGATCTCTCGGACCGGCCCTTTGTCGTGTTTCGCAATGCGAGCCACGGGGAGATCAACGTGGTTTACCGGCGCGACGACGGCAATATCGGTTGGATCGATCCTGCCGAGCCGCTGCGCTCAAGCAGCAAAGCGGTAGCGCATAAAAAGTCACGCTCACGTGCCGACGCGGTAGTGGATCGGAAGAAGTCGCGCTCGAGCGGAGAGTCGGGGGCGCGTTCAACGGGCAAGAAGACGCGCAAGCGGCATTAGGCGAAATCCTCGCTTAGTCCCCGCATTGCGCCCATCGGATGGGATAGGCTGATGCTACTCGGTGATTTCATCTCTCCCGATTCTGTCGTTGCCTCGCTCAAGGCGAAGTCCAAGAAGCAACTCCTTCAGGATCTCTCGGCGCGCGCCGCGCGCGTGACCGGGCTCTCCGAGCGCGACATTTTCGACGTCCTGTGGCAGCGCGAGCGGCTGGGCTCGACCGGCCTCGGTCATGGCATCGCCATTCCCCACGGCAAGGTTCAGGGGTTAAAGCGGATTGTCGGCATCTTCGCCCGGCTCGCCGAACCTGTCGATTTCGACGCCATCGACAGCGAGAAAGTGGACATTGTGTTCCTGCTGCTTGCGCCGGAAGGAGCCGGTGCCGATCACCTGAAGGCGCTCGCTCGCATCTCGCGGCTGCTGCGCGAGGGTAGCGGCGTCGAGAAGCTCCGCGCCTGCAAGGACGCCGCGGCGCTTTATGCGGTGCTCACCGAGGGCGAAGCCTCCTCGCACGCCGCCTGAGCGGGGTCGGCAACTCCGTCGGCCATCGGCCGCACCAGCCGCTACTACAGCGTAACGTTCATGGGAAAGGTCAGTGTACGCTGACCGGCATGAGGTCGTGCTCGATGGCGTTGGCAATGGCCGCATGGCGGCTGTCGGTGAGCGCGAGCGGCGTGCCGTCGGCGCCAAGCACGGCAAACAGATCAATGTCCTTCGGCGCATCGGACAGTGCCGGGAACAGCCGCTCGGCGGCATCGTGGTCGAGCTGCTTGATGTAAGCCACTTCGCCGTCGCCGAGCAGCGCGAACTCGCTCCTGGTCATGGGCGCTCGCGTCAGGCGATCTTCTTTTTCGCTTTCGAACTCATTCATCTTTCGTCGACTCCTTCCTGGAGTAGTGAAGACGAAGTTACGTGAGGAGAGGCTGCAGGTTCAGTCGACGGCTGTGATGCCGACCTTCAGTACGCGCTTCTCCTGGCGCGGGCGGTGGAGCTCGATGGCGAGGAGCCCGTTCTTGAGTTCCGCTCTCTGCACCTCGACGCCGCTTGCGAGCTGAAAACTGCGCTTGAATTGGCGTGCGGCGATGCCGCGATGGAGATAGTCGCGCGCCTGCTCCTCGCTTTGCTTGCCGCGGATGACAAGCTCGCCTGCCTCGATGCTGAGTTCGAGGTCGTCGGGACGGAAGCCGGCGACCGCGAGCGTAATGCGCAAGCCGTCCGGTTCGCTGTCGTGCCGGTCCAGCAGCTCCACATTGTAAGGTGGAAAGCCGCCGTCGCCCGCCTTGGCTGGGCCGTTCGCGGTGCGCGGCCCAGCGAGGGTGAGCCAGACATTTCCATCGAGAAAAGTGATACGCGACCGCGACATCGAGGATAGCCCTTCTCCGCTAAGCGGCTGCGCCATGCCGTTGCCTGATACGAGGCCCTGCCCGCGCCTCAAGCAACTCCGCTCGGGCGCCGCAGCGCCGAGCCTCCGGGAATCCGCTTTCGCATATGGGAAATTGCCCAGCGAATTCAAGCGGAGCGCTGCCTCGTGTTTGGCGTCCTATCGTTCGGCGTGGCCTTGCATTAAGCTTGCGCCGAGTCAACCGCTTGCCAACCACGAGTCATGATTTTCTACGTCAATCCCGCGACCGGCAGCGACACGAATGACGGCCGTACGGCCGCCGCCGCTTTTAAGACGCTAGGCCGCGCGGTCGAGGCGGCGAAATCGAGCGATACGATTCTCATTGCGCCCGGCAGCTACGACCAGGACCTGCCCGCGCGCGTCAGTGCTGCCCGCGCCGCGAACATCGCGGTCTCGGTGACGGGGGCTGAGTAGCCGCTAGTCTCGCCACACTCATTCGGCGGGAGCCAGCGCCGGCCCGCGCCGCTCGCGCGCGTCGCCGAGCATGAGCGCGCGGAACTTGGCCTCGCCGATCGCGCGGGCAATTTCTCTGAAGCCAAAGAAGGGGACCAGAGCGGCGCACAAGATGACGCCGAACGCCACAACCCCCATCGATCCGCCGCCGCCGATTTGCGGAAAGCTCTGCGCGGCGCTCTTGCCGTGGAACATCCCTACCGCGATCTCCTCCGCGATATAAGCGGCAACAAGCAGTACCGAGAACGCGATCGATTTGAAGGCAATGGGGTAAACGAGCGGCTTGTCCTTGAAGCGGTCGGCGAATTTGAGTTCCTCGGCAATGAGCATGATCTTCGCGAGCACGAGCGCGTTCACCAGTGCAAGTCCGTAGAACCTGAAGCTGACTTGATGGCTCGCCAACACCATCCATTCATGGATCAGGAACACGGAGAACACGAGCCAGAGATAGGAGAACATCATCAGGAACTTTCTCAGCTCGTCATAGAGCTTCTCCTTCAGGCTCGGCTTCGGCATGCGCGGCTTGGTCGAGGCGACGGCCATAGGCTGTAGAAGCGCCTCGGCGGGCGGCGGCGCGGCTTTGTCGGTAGCCAAATCGCAAACCACGCCGACAGGTTTCCAGCCGTCGAAACCCGCCTTCCACAAGAGATCGTCGGCGCGCAAGCCGCCGCGCTCCGCGAGCAGCAGGAGCTCACGGTCCGCCAACGGACCGTATTGCGTGTCGCCTCTCGTGAGATACCAAGCCGCAGCGTCTTGCGCCGCGATGATGTCAGGCTGTTGGTCTTGCATGATTGGCCCCCGCCGTGGAGGCTACAATTTAGTCTTCACGGAGTCGAGCCGCGCAGGCGTTAAACCCGAACGAGCGCCGCAAGGGCCGCCGGGCGCAAACATTCTCGGCCGGATACGAGAAGTGGTGGAGCCAGGCGGGATCGAACCGCCGACCTAGTGAATGCCATTCACGCGCTCTCCCAACTGAGCTATGGCCCCTGTTCAGAAATCGGCAATCGCAGATCTGAACTGGAAATCTGAAGGCAGGGTTCCTGACTTAGGCCGCGCCACTTGAGCATTCAAGAGAAATGCGCGCTCCGCCGGCATCTCACGCCCTCGCTCTTCCGGCTTCCGACTTCGGATCGCCGAATTCAGGTTTCCTCGCCCGGCGTCCCGACAATGCCGGAAACGTCGGCCTCGCCCTCCTCTTCCTCTTCCAGGAAGGTGTTGTCGTCGTCCGCGGCCGGAATCTCGGGCGCGTCCTCGCCGAGATCGACGATCTCCTCATCTTCCTCGATCGCGGCCTCGGCCCCTGCCTCCTCGACTTCTTCCAGGCTGATGATTTCGACGCTCTCGGTCGCCGGTACTTCAACGTCCGGCTCTACCACTTTCCGCGCCTCAACCGGCTGAGCGCGTTCGCCACGCCGCGATGTTGGCTGCGTCACCTGATAGATGGCCTGGCAGACCGAACAGGTGATCGGCGACCGGTTCAAGTCGTAAAACCGCGCCCCACAGCTCGGGCAAACGCGCTTGGTTCCCCGTGCGGGTTTCGACATTGATACTCCTCGTGCTGGTCTTGCGTTGCTTGTCCCCATTGCCACGCCATATCTGTGCTGTCAAAAGCTATCAAACGCCCCTGCAGCCTGACTGTGACCCTATGAAACAGCCCCTGACCGCAAGCCCGTCCGCGCGCCTTTCCGGCAGGGTCAGGGTGCCTGGCGACAAGTCGATCTCCCACCGGGCATTGATCCTGGGCGCTCTCGCCACCGGTGTGACCCGCATCACCGGCCTGCTCGAAGCCGAAGATGTCGCGGCCACGGCGAAAGCCGTGGCGGCCCTTGGGGCCGAGGTGGAGCGCTCCAACGGGGCGGTTTTGGTGAAGGGTCAAGGGGTGGGAGGCCTGCTCCCTCCGTCCGGAGCCCTCGATTTCGGCAATTCCGGCACCGGCAGCCGGCTGATGCTCGGGGTTGCCGCCGGCCACGATATGCAGGTCGAATTTACCGGCGATGCGTCGCTCAGGCGAAGGCCGATGGGCCGCGTGTTGGTCCCGCTCGCCGCAATGGGACTTGAGATCAATGCGGATACGGATCACGCGACACTTCCCCTCGTGGTGCGCGGCACGCGCGACCTGCTGCCCATCGTCTACGACCTTCCCGTGCCCTCGGCGCAAGTCAAATCCGCGGTGCTGCTTGCCGGCTTGCATGCCCCGGGCCGCACCACCGTGGTCGAGCCGCTGGCGGCGCGCGATCATACCGAGCGCATGCTCGGGTTCTTCGGCGCGGAGCTTTCCATCGAGGACCGAGGAGCGGGAGCACGCGCCATCACTATATGCGGCGACGCCGAGCTCGACGCCGCTCCCATCGCCGTGCCGGGCGATCCAAGCTCCACCGCCTTCATGATCGGTGCGGCGCTGGTCTCGCCAGGCTCGGACATTGTGATCGAAAATATGCTGCTCAATCCGACCCGCAACGGCTTCGTCGAGACTTTGCTCGAGATGGGCGCCGACATCGAAGTGCTGGACCGCCGCGACCAAGGAGGCGAGTCGGTGGGCGATCTTCGCGTCAGGACGAGCGCGCTCAAGGGCGTGCGCGTGCCGGCCGAGCGCGCGCCGTCGATGATCGACGAATATCCGATGCTCGCATGCCTTGCCGCTTTCGCCGAGGGGGAGACCAGCATGGAAGGGCTTGCCGAGCTTACGCTGAAGGAAAGCGACCGGTTGAGTGCGACGGCGGCCGGGCTTGCCGCTTGCGGCGTCGCGGCGCGCGTCGAAGGCGACAGTCTGATTGTCGAGGGCAGCGGCGCGGTCAGGGGCGGAGGTCTGGTCGAGACCCACATGGATCACCGTATCGCCATGGCCTTTCTCACGCTTGGGCTCGGTGCCCGCGATGCGGTGACGGTCGACGACATTTCGATGATCGCAACCAGCTTTCCCGATTTCGTGCCGCTCTTCACCAAACTTGGCGCTAGATTCAGCTAGCATCCGAGCGGGGGATTTCGTCATGGACATTGCAAGCATTTCGGTGGGCGACAATCCTCCTCACGAGGTCAATGTCATCATCGATCCCGCAAGGCGGCGCGCCGGTCAAATACGAGGTCGACAAGAAATCCGGGGCAATGTTCGTCGACCGCTTTCTCCACACCGCCATGTTCTACCCGGCCAATTACGGCTTCATCCCGCACACGCTCTCCGAGGACGGCGACCCCGTCGACTGCCTCGTGGTCTCGCCGACGCCCGTGGCGTCCGGCGTGGTGATCCGCGCCCGTCCGATCGGCGCATTGCTGATGGAGGACGAGGCAGGCATCGACGAGAAGATCATCGCCGTGCCGACCGACAAACTGCATCCCTTCTACAAGCGCGTCGGCAGCTATCGCGACCTGCCTGAGATCGTGATGGAGCAGATCGCTCATTTCTTCGAGCATTACAAAGACCTCGAGAAGGGCAAATGGTCGAAGCTTCAGCGCTGGGCCGATCCGAGCGAGGCCGCCGATCTGATCCGCGCCGGCATCGAACGCGCCAAGCGGGCCGCATGATCATCGCCATCGACGGGCCGGCGGCCTCCGGCAAAGGCACGCTCGGCAAGCGTATCGCCGCCCATTACGGGCTGGCTCATCTCGACTCCGGCAAGCTCTATCGCGCGGTGGCCCGCGATATTTTGGCGGCGGGGGCAAGCCCGGGGGATGCCAAGGCAGCCCTTGCGGCCGCGCGGGCACTCGATCCGGCGATGCTTGGCGATCGCGCGCTGATGGACAGCAAACTCGGCGAGGCAGCCTCGATCGTCGCCGGTCTGCCCGAAGTGCGAAAGGCGCTGCTTGCCTATCAACGGGATTTCGCCGCGCGGAAGCCAGGCGTCGTGATCGACGGCCGCGATATCGGCACCGTCATCTGCCCGGACGCCGACGTGAAGCTGTTCGTCACGGCGGCCCCGGAGGAGCGCGCGCGCCGGCGCTATCTTGAGCTGAATGAGGCCGGCAGCGCCATTTCCGAGGCGGAGGTCCTGGCCGATATCGAGCGGCGCGACGAACGCGACCAGAACCGGGCCGTAGCCCCCTTGGTCAGGGCTGAAGACGCGGTCTTGCTCGATACCACGAATTTGGATATAGACGCGGCGTTCAAGGCAGCCATCGCTTTGATCGATGCTGCGATGGGCCAAGCGGGGCAGGCCGATTGAGGCTCCTGCCCATTTTGCATTGGCGCATCACTTTTCGATGATTTCCGCGAGGGTTAGCAAGCGGAGGAGGGGGCCCCGAGGGTTTCCCGTCGTCTTTCGCGAGCCTTGCCGCACCCCGCTGGACGGGACTATGGCCTCATGGGAGGCAGGAGAGTTATATGATGCGATGCCGAGGTGGAGCCTAGATGAACGAGCCGCAAATGAGCATTAGCCATCCGAGCCGCGATGAGTTCGCGGCTCTCCTCGAGGAGTCGCTCACCGGAACGGCGCTCCAGGAAGGCAGTGTGGTCAAGGGCACGGTCGTCGGCATCGAGAAGGACGTCGCGGTCATCGACGTCGGCCTGAAGACGGAGGGCCGCATCCCTCTCAAGGAATTCGGCATATCGGGCCGCGCGCACGACCTGTCCGTTGGAGACGAGGTCGACGTCTATCTCGAGCGTGTCGAGAATTCGGCCGGCGAAGCCGTGCTGTCGCGCGAGAAGGCGCGCCGGGAGGAGAGCTGGACGCGGCTCGAGGAGAAGTACAAGGCGGGCGAGCGCGTCGAGGGCGTGATCTTCAACCGTGTGAAAGGCGGCTTCACCGTCGATCTCGACGGCGCCGTGGCTTTCCTGCCCGGCAGCCAAGTTGACATCCGCCCGATCCGGGACGTTGGCCCGTTGATGAACATGCCTCAGCCCTTCCAGATCCTGAAGATGGACCGCCGCCGCGGCAATATTGTCGTCTCCCGCCGCTCGGTGCTGGAAGAGACCCGCGCCGAAAAGCGCAGCGAGATCGTCGCTCGTCTCGAAGAGGGGCAGATCATCGACGGGGTGGTCAAGAACATCACCGACTACGGCGCCTTTATCGATCTGGGCGGCATCGACGGCCTGCTCCATGTCACCGACATGGCATGGAGGCGCGTCAACCACCCGTCTGAGATCGTGAATGTCGGCGACACCGTGAAGGTGCAGATCATCCGCATCAATCCCGAGACCCAGCGCATCAGCCTTGGCATCAAGCAGCTCGAAGCCGATCCTTGGGAGGGAATCGCCGCCAAATATCCGGTCGGCTCCCGCTTCAAGGGCATGGTCACCAACATCACCGACTATGGCGCCTTCGTCGAGCTCGAGCCGGGCGTGGAGGGTCTGATCCACGTTTCGGAGATGAGCTGGACCAAGAAGAACGTCCATCCCGGCAAGATCGTCTCGACCAGCCAGGAAGTCGAGGTGCAGGTGCTCGAGGTCGATCCCGACAAGCGCCGCATCTCGCTTGGGCTGAAGCAGGTTCAGGAGAACCCGTGGGTCGCCTTCGCCGCCAACCATCCGCACGGCTCCACCATCGAGGGCCAGATCCGCAACATCACCGAGTTCGGCCTGTTCATCGGCCTCGACGGCGGCATCGACGGCATGGTGCATCTGTCCGATCTCGATTGGACCAAGCCAGGCGAAGAGGCGCTCAAGGATTACAAGAAGGGCGACAACGCCAAGGCCGTGGTGCTGGAAGCCGATTCCGAGAAGGAGCGCATCAGCCTCGGCATCAAGCAGCTTACCCCCGATCCCTTCGCCTCCGGCGCACCCTCGGCCAGCCTGAAGAAGGGCATGCGGGTCACCTGCGAGGTGGTCGCCGTCAAGGACAATGGACTCGAGGCCAAGCTGCTCGACCACGATCTCACCACCTTCATCCGCCGGTCTGACCTGTCGCGCGACCGTTCCGAGCAGCGGCCGGATCGGTTCGGCGTCGGCGAAAAATTCGACGCCGTCGTCACTCAGGTCGACGCCAAGGCGCGCAAGGTTTCGGTTTCGATCAAGGCGATGGAGATTGCCGAGGAGAAGGAGGCCGTCGCCCAATACGGCTCGACCGATTCCGGCGCGTCGCTCGGCGACATTCTCGGCGCCGCGCTGAACAAGGCCAAGGGTGACGAGGGCGAGGAGCCCGCAGCCAAGCCCAAGCGCAAGCGCAAGGCCAAGGACGATGCCGAATCGGACGCGGCGTCGGAAGAGTGATCGGCTTGTGTCTCCGACACATCGAGCAGATGCTTAAGCTTCGCGTGATGGTCAATGCTTCTCGACGCTGAAAGCGTGGTCGACCGCCGCCGCCTCAAGCGGCGCCTGACGGCTTGGCGCATTGCTGCCGTGGTGCTGGGCCTGTTCTTTATCGGCGGGCTGCTCCTGAGCGGCAAGCAGGCAGCGGGGCCCGCCGGCGTCCTCCCCCATGTCGCTCGCGTCACGGTCAGCGGGGTGATCACCGACGACCGCAAGATGCAGGAGCTGATCGACAAAGTGGCCAAGGCCAGTCAGGTCAAGGCGGTGATCATCGACATCAACAGCCCCGGCGGCACCACGACCGGCGGCGAAGCGATGTACGACGCGGTGCGGCGCCTTGCCGAGAAGAAACCGGTCGTCGCCGTATGCGGAACGCTCGCCACCTCCGCCGCCTATATCGTTGCGCTCGCCACCGACCGCATCTTCGTCTACGGCAACACCATCACCGGTTCGGTCGGCGTGATCTTCCAATGGGCCGAAGTGACCGAGCTCCTCCATACGCTCGGCATCAAGGTCGAGGAGGTGAAGAGCGGGCCTTTGAAGGCGGTGCCGAGCCCCTTTCAGCCGACCGACGAACGGGCTCGCCAAGTGACCGAACAAATGGTGCAGGACGCCAAGGTCTGGTTCGTCGATTTGGTCGGCAAGCGCCGAGACCTTCAGCCTGACTCCGTCCCTGGCCTGACCGACGGCCGCATCTATTCCGGCCGCCAAGCGGTCGAATTGAAGCTGGTCGATGAGATCGGCGACGAGAAGGCTGCGATGGGCTGGCTGACCAGGGAGCGCAAGGTCCCTGGAGGGCTGAGGATCGTCGATTGGAAGCCCGCCGAGGAAAGCAGCGGCCTGTTTGGCTGGCTCCTCCAGTCCGCCGCGCCTTCGATTGGCAGCTCCGTCGAGCAAATTGGCAGCGTCGCCAGCCAGATCTCGGCCACGCTCAAGCTTGACGGTCTGGTCTCGGTTTGGCACCCTGCTGCTAACTAGCGGGGAAACGTAGGCCTTTCGTCCTCGAGGCGGCTGGCCGGTGGGGGCAAATGTCATGATCAAGTCGGAGTTGATTCAAAAGGTGGCCGCCGCCAATCCGCATCTCTTCCATCG
>DASQKJ010000097.1:0-4647 GCA_035630595.1 Methyloceanibacter sp. | reverse complement strand
TCAGCATCGCTTACGCGCTCTACGGTCAGGTTCCGCTGGTCGAGGCGGCCTTTGTCGGGATCAAGGCGGCGGTGCTGGTGATCGTCGTCGAGGCGCTGTTCAGGGTGGCGCGCCGGGCCTTGCGCGGCCCTTACGACGTCGCCATCGCCGTCGCGGCCTTTGTCGCCATCTTCTTTTTCGCAGTCCCCTTCCCGCTCATCATCGCCGCCGCCGCATTGATCGGCTATCTGCTTGCACTTGCCGCGGCCGATCCCGTTCCGTCGCCGCTCGCTCAGCCGGCGCCGGTGCCGCTCGCCAGCACACTCAAGACGGCGGCGCTTTGGCTCGCCATCTGGATCGTTCCACTTCTTGCGGTCGCGGCCATATTCGGCCGCGCGCATGTCACGGCGGACCTTTCGCTATTCTTCTCCAAGCTTGCCGTGGTGACCTTCGGCGGCGCCTATTCGGTGCTCGCCTATATGGCGCAGCAGGCAGTGGAGACCTATGGCTGGCTGACAACCGGCGAGATGCTTGACGGGCTCGGACTTGCGGAGACGACGCCGGGACCCCTGATCCTCGTCACCGAGTTCGTCGGCTTTCTCGCGGGCTATCGACATGGCGGCGAACCCAAGCTCGCCTTTGGCCTGCTCGGCGCCGCCGTGGCGCTGTGGGCAACCTTCGCCCCCTGCTTCCTGTGGATCTTCACCGGCGCGCCCTATGTCGACCGGCTGAGCGCAAATCCGCGCCTCGCCGGAGCGCTGGCCGGCGTAACCGCGGCCGTCGTCGGCGTCATTCTGAATCTGAGCCTCTGGTTCGCGCTGCACGTCCTTGTCGGGCGCGTCGAGGCCGAGTGGCATGGACCAGCACGGCTCTGGACGCCCGATTTCGCGACGCTCAATGTAGATGCGTTGGCGCTTTCGATCCTCGCCGCGTTTCTGTTGTTCGGATTGCGGCTTGGCATCGTCTTCACGCTGGCAGTCGCCGCCGCCACCGCGCTCGCCTGGGCGAGCTTGCAGGGCGCCGTCTAAGGCGCAGATCGCGACGACAATTTGGACGCAAGCCTAGCGCGGGACCCAAAGATTGACGAACGGCGCCCTCACCCAGGTTCCTTTGCGGCCGCTATAGACGCGCGCGAACGGCGCACGCACATAAGTCTCGTTGCGACTGCGCCAGCGGCGCTTGTAGTAGCCGGCTTCCTGCACGAGCTCGGCCTCTGCAGACGGCTTGAGCACAACACCGGGGGCGGCATAGCTCGGCGCAGGCAAGCCCGCGATGAGCATGAAGCCCGCAGCCGCAAGCCCAAGCCCAAGAAACAGCGATCGAGTCGTCATTCTGAATTCTCCTTAACCAAGCTCGTCGCCGCTCATTCTGGTGATCGGCTTCGTTCCAGAGACGCCGAGTGTGGCGAGGCCATTCAGATGGGGCAAGCCCAAAGTTACAGCCATCCTTTGCGCTTGAAAAAGACGTAGGGCAGCACCGCGGCGAGCACCATCAGCAGGAGCGCCAGCGGATAGGCGAACCACCAATCCAGCTCCGGCATGTGTTTGAAATTCATGCCATAGATCGAGGCGATCAAGGTCGGCGGCAGGAACACGACGGCGACCACCGAGAAGATCTTGATGATGTCGGCCTGCTGGATGTTGATCATGCCGAGCGTCGCATCGAGCAGGAAAATGATCTTGCCGGAGAGGAAGGTGGCATAATCGGTCAGCGAGGTAACGTCGCGCGCGGCGGTGCGAATGCGCGCTTGCAGCGGCTTGGCCTCCTTCCGCTCGGTGGCGGCGTGAACCAGAAAGGTGAGCAGCCGCCCGAACGAGTGGGCGCTCTCGCGGGCCTTCGAGGTGATCTCGCCCTCTCGGCCGATCGCGCGCAGCAATACGTCGAAGCGGCGTTGCCGCGTCGCGGCGCCGCCTTTGATCTCGAAGATCGAATGGGACAGACCTTCGACCTCAGCCTGGATGCGTTCGATGAAGTCGGCAAGCCGGTCGATGATCGTTTCCAACAGGCCGATCAGGACGGCGCCGCCGCTGGTGAGGTCCGCCTCTGACCGATTGCAACGCGCCACATAAATTGAGAAGGCGCGCGGCTCGGCATAGCGTAGCGTAATCAGCCGCTGGCCCTTGAGGATGAAAGTGACCGGCGTGGTTCTCGGCTCGCCTTGCTCGGGCTGATGCAGCAGGGTCGCGGTCATGAAATAGGCGCCGTCCTCCTGATAGAGGCGGCTCGAAGCCTCAATCTCCTGCTGCTCCTCGCGCGTGGGAACGTCGAGCTTCAGCGCTCGTTCGATCTGGCCTTCCTCATCCGGGGTGGGATTGAGCAGGTCGACCCAAACCGCTGCCTCGGTGATGCGGGGCTTTCCCTTCTGGCGCTGCAGCGCCCCGTCGCGGCTCTCATAGATGGTCAGCATCCGACCTCCTGGCCCAGAGGTTGAAGCTTAGGCCGTCGCGACGCGACCTTATAACCAGGGACCTCGTACCGCCAGTGAGACAATGCGGCCCAGGGTTGAAGCTTTGACAGCAGCCTGACTGGGGAGTAACAAAATCCATGGGCTGGCTGCGTAGAGACAAGGATTGCATTGCCCTGGTCGCGGTTTGGGCGCTTCTGCTCCAGACTGCCCTGCTCTCCTTCGTTTCCGGCGCTCACGCGGCAACGCTCACCTCTGGCCAGGACATCGTCCTTTGCACCGTCAAGGGCGCCGTCATCGGCAGAGCGCTTCCCGGACAAAGCCACCAGAAGGCCGACTGCCAGCACTGCGCCATGTCCTGCCGCTCGGCTTGCGGCGGCACCTGCGGTGGCGGTCTTGTCCCGCTCGCCCTTCGCGTCCCCCTGCCCGCTTCGGCCGAAGCGCCGGCCAATCCGCTGCGCCTGTTCGAACCTCTAAGCCAATCGGCCGAAGCCCTCCCGGCACAGCCGCGCGCGCCCCCTTCCCCTCGCGCTTAGCGTCAGACCCTCGCATCTTCTGTGCAGGCGTGAACCCTTCTCGCGAAGGATTCGCACCGCCCAGGATGCAATTCAGGAACGTCGTCTAAAGCCGCGCGGACCAAACGCCGGACAACGGGGGCTATCATGTTCGTATTTCCAATGCTGCGCACGCCATCACTGCGCCTTCTCTACGCCGCTGCCGCACTCACCTGCTTGGGATCGGCGGCACAGGCCGATCCGCATTCCGGGCCGGGCCCGCTCGCCGACACGCACGCGCCTGCTGGTGTGATGTTCGACCATATGCACAAGGCCGGCGAGATCATGGTCGGCTTTCGCTATGCCGGCAGCTTCGCCGGCGGCGACATGCTGCATGGCGAGAAGTCTGCCAACGATCAGCAGATCATCGACAGCGGCTGCTCGCCGCATGTTTGCGCGATGAAACCGAGCGACATGACCATGCATATGTACATGCTGGACATCATGTACGCGCCGACCGATTGGCTCACCTTGATGGTAATGCCGATGTATATGAGCCATGACATGACGATGGTGCCGCTCAAGGGCGTCATTCCTGCCGGCCACGACGA
Organism: Methyloceanibacter sp.; assembly: GCA_035630595.1. Classification (GTDB taxonomy): domain Bacteria; phylum Pseudomonadota; class Alphaproteobacteria; order Rhizobiales; family Methyloligellaceae; genus Methyloceanibacter. The sequence continues at coordinate 1,159 of DASQKJ010000097.1, read as the reverse complement.
TCACGGCACAGGCATGGACATGGGCGGTCACGGCACCCATGCGGGGGCGCATTCGCACGGCACCCAAGGCTGGGGCGATACGATCTTCGGTCCGGAAATCCGCCTGGCCCACGGCCCCGGCTATCATTTGCAGGTGAGCCCGATGATCAGCGCGCCGACCGGCAGGGTCGATTACGCCACCAATGGCGTGTTCACCCACTACGGCATGCAGCTTGGCTCGGGCACCTGGGATTTCTGGCCGAGCATCACCTATACCGGCCGCGCGGACCGTCTGGCCTGGGGCGCGCAGGTCCTCGGCATCATCCGCTTGGAGGATGAAAACGAGTCGGGCTACCGGCTCGGCGATGTGTTCCAGGTGACGGCCTGGGGCAGCTATCGCCTCGCCAATTGGATCTCGGCCTCGCTGCGCGGCCTCTACACCGAGCAGGGCCAAGTCGAGAACCATTACAACGGGCCGCATAACCACTCCAGCCCGCCCGACCTCCAGTTCAACTATGGCGGCCGCTTTTGGGACATCGGCTTCGGCGTCAACACGGTCGTCACCGGAGGCCCGCTGAAAGGCTTGCGGCTGAGCGCCGAATGGCTCCAGCCGGTGATGGATGATCCCAACGGCTACCAGCTCGAGCGCGAAGGGACGCTCTGGGCCAACGCCAGCATATCGTTCTGATAAGGGCCTCGTCATTGCTCGGCTTGACCGGGCAATGACGGGGGTGAGGCCAGAAGCAGAGGCGTTCAGTTCTTCTGCACGATGCAGGCGCCCCCGCTTGAGCGCAGCCTGGCGCAGAGCTTGTCGGCGTCGGCGCGGCTGTCGGCGCCGATCTGAACCATATAGAGCGCACGCCGCCCCCGGCTCAGATTGCGCGCGGGCACGACGAAGGGATCGCGGTCGCCGAGTAGCGCCGCGTATCTCTGCCGAAGCCTGGCGAACTGGCCGAGCGCCTTGGCCTTGGAGAACGAGGTCGAGACATGCACGCCCCACGGCCGCCACGCGCCGCTGGCCGTCAGCGGCTCGGTTTCATACACCGCGCGCACCACCAGCGGCGCCAGCTTGCGGCAGGACTCCTGCACCTCGGCGCCCACGGTCTTGAGCGTTTCGGGCAACTCGGTCTCGGCGAGCTTCCAGTCCTCGGCCGCGCGCCCGGTGATGAACTGGACATAG
>DASQKJ010000096.1:0-4038 GCA_035630595.1 Methyloceanibacter sp. | reverse complement strand
GCCTTCGATGAGATTGTTTTTGTCGGTCTTCTGATCCATGCCAATGGAGTGTGTCATGGCCGGGCTTGTCCCGGCCATCCACGTCTTATCACGACTAAGCCAGGCTGATGTTGAAGGCAGTTGGTGGATGCCCGGCACAAGCCCGGGCATGACGAGTCTGAAAAAAGCCCCGACGCATCACCCCTTGTCTTCCGTCTGCTGCTGCAGCTTTTCTTCCTCATATTGGATGAACCAGCCGATCATCTGCCGCCACAGCGCCTCGGCCAGCTCCGGCGGCAGGCCCTGTTCCGCGGCGCGCGCGCGGACCCGATCGATCACCTGCTGGATACGCCAGGGGACGCGCGCCTCGGCCGGCGACTGCTTGAGCTGCCAGGCACGGTCGACGAAGGTGAAGCGCTCGCCGATCAGATCGACCAGCGCGCGGTCGATACGGTCGATCTCGGCCCTCACCTCCTCCATGTTGCTGCAGTCTTTGGCCTTGCGCGGCGCCATGATGCGATCCCCTATCCGGAAGCCGTAGGAATAACTGCGTCGGCTTCGATTTCCACCAGCCATTCCGGCTTGACGAAGGCCGTTACCTGCAACGTGCTGTTGGCGGGGCGGATGTCGCCGAAGAACTCGCCATGCACGCGGCCGACCGCCTCGAAGTGGGTGATGTCGGTGAGGTAGATGCGCGTGCGCACGACATCCTTCAAACTCGCGCCCGCCTCCGTCAGAGCCTTCTCAATGGTTTCAAGAATGGCGCGGGTCTGCGCCGCAGGATCGCCGATGGCGACCGCCTTGCCGGATGAGCCAGCCGTCGTGCCGCTGACCGCGACGATATTGCCCACGCGCACGGCGCGGCAGAAGCCGACGATCGGCTCGTAGGGGCTGCCGGAGGAGACCAAAAGGCGTTTCGTCATCTGCTCGCTCATGCGACCTTGCTCCACCAATCTTGCGGCTTGAACAGCGCTCCGGCCGACGCCTCGATCACGCGGCCGACGCGGAACAACGTTTCCTCATCGAAGGGCTTGCCGATGAGCTGAAGCCCGAGCGGTGTGCCTTCCGAAGACAGTCCGGCCGGTACGCTCATTCCGGGCAGTCCCGCCATGTTCACCGTCACCGTGAAAATGTCGTTGAGATACATCTCGACCGGATCGCCGGATTTCTCGCCGAGCGCGAAAGCCGGGCCCGGCGTGGTCGGCGTCAGGATCGCATCGACCGTCCCGAACGCCTGGTCGAAATCGCGCTTGATCAGCGTCCGCACCTTCTGCGCCTTGAGATAATAGGCGTCGTAATAGCCGGCCGACAGCACATAGGTGCCGATCAGGATGCGCCTTTTGACCTCCTGGCCGAAACCGGCGGCGCGGGTCTTCTCATACATCGAGATCACATCGGAGCCCTTCTCGCGCAGGCCATAGCGCACCCCGTCATAGCGGGCGAGATTCGAGGACGCCTCTGCCGGCGCGACGATATAATAAGAAGGCAGCGCGTATTTGGTGTGCTTCAGGCTCACCTCTTTGATCTTGGCGCCTTCATCTTTCAGCCATGCCACGCCCTGCTGCCAGAGCGCCTCGATCTCCGGCGCCATGCCGGGCACTCGATATTCCTTGGGAATGCCGATGGTGAGGCCTTTGACCCCCCTGCCAACCGCCGCCGCATAGTCGGGCACGGGCAGATCGACGCTGGTCGTGTCCTTGGGATCGTGGCCCGCCATTGCGCCGAGCAGGATTGCTGCGTCTTCGACGCTGCGGGCAATGGGTCCCGCCTGGTCGAGCGATGAGGCGAAGGCGACGATGCCCCAGCGCGAGCAGCGGCCGTAGGTCGGCTTGATGCCGACCGTGCCGGTGACCGCGGCAGGTTGACGAATCGAACCGCCAGTGTCGGTTGCCGTCGCGCCCATACAGAGCCTTGCCGCCACCGCAGCCGACGAGCCCCCCGAAGAGCCGCCGGGCACGAGCTTGGCGTTCGAGCCTTTGCGTCGCCACGGGTTGACGACAGGGCCGTAATAGCTCGTCTCGTTGGACGAGCCCATGGCGAACTCGTCATTATTGAGCTTGCCGAGCATCACCGCGCCTTCGGCCCATAGATTGGCGGTGACGGTCGACTCGTAGGTTGGCGTGAAGCCGTCGAGAATATGCGAGCAGGCAGTGGTGCGAACTCCCTCGGTGCAGAACAAATCCTTGATGCCGAGGGGGATGCCTTCGAGCGCACCAGCCTCGCCACGCTTGAGGCGCGCGTCGCTGGCATCCGCCATTTCGAGCGCCCGCTCCGGCGTCGGCAGCACATAGGCGTTGATCGCATCGTTCGCCGTGTCGATTGCCCCGATATGGGCTTGCGTCAGTTCTCGCGCCGAGAACGACTTCTTGCGCAAGCCGTCGCGCGCTTCGGCGATGGTGAGGTCGGTCAGCTTGGTCACGGCCAGTCCTATTCGACAATCTTCGGCACGACGAAATAGCCGTCATCGACCTGGGGCGCGTTCTTGAGGATGTCGGCGGCGCAAAAACCGTCAGACACCTCATCCTTGCGCATTTTCATGGTCATGGCCGCAACCCGCGACATCGGCTCGACCGCGCCGGTATCGATCTCGTCGAGCTGGGCAACCCAGTCGAGGATGCCTGATAGCTCCTGCTCCAGGCGCGCGGCCTCCTCCTCGGTGATGGCGAGGCGGGCAAGGCGGGCGATGCGGCGGACCGTGGCGCGATCGACGGACATGGCGTGGCTGAGAACCTTAGCAAAATGTGCGAGACCACTAGCACCGCGATAGTGCGGCAGCAACTTGGCTTCAGGCCTCGAACGGAACGCCGACCTCCGGCACCAGGACGACATTGTCGCCCATCTCGGCGATGAACCTGTCGGCAGTCTGATCCAGCACCGGGAAAGTCCCGTAATGGCACGGAACGACCAGCTCGAATTGGAAGAAGCGCTGGCAGGCCAGCGCCGCGGTCTTAGCCCCCATGGTGTAACGGTCGCCGATCGGCACGAACCCGATCTCCGGCCGGTAGATCTCGTTGATCAGCCCCATGTCGGAGAAGATCGCCGTATCGCCCATGTGATAAACGGTCTTCTCCCCGGCCGGAGCGATGATCAGGCCGCAACACGCGCCGAGATAGACCGGGCGTCCGTCGACGATGCTGGAAGCGGAGTGCCAAGCAGGAACGAAGGTCAGATCGAAATCGGCGTGATGCAGCGTGCCGCCGGTATTGCCGGGATCGATCTTGTCGACGCCCCGGCCGGCCAGATAGGTCGCAAGCTCGTGCACCGCCAGCAGCTGGGCGCCTGTCTCCTTGCAGATCCGCACCGTGTCGCCGGCATGGTCCTCATGCCCGTGAGTCAAGGCCACATGGCTCACGCCCTTGATCGCCTTGAGCAAGGGAATCCCGGCCTCCTCAAAGGTGGCATTGCCGGTGAGAAAGGGATCGATCAGGATGCTGCTCGATCCGGTATCGATGCGGAAACAGGAATGGCCGAACCAGGTTATTCTCATGCATTTCACCCTTTGATGCACCTCTCGTGACCGTAGCACTCCTCGTCCGCATCGAAGACCTGCCCAAGCTGCTCGCCCCCGAGGCGAGATTGCTCGGACTCGATCTCGGCACCAAGACCATCGGCCTGGCCCTGTCGGACGTGACGCGCTCGATCGCCACGCCCTACCATACGGTGCGCCGCACCAAGTTCACAGCGGACGCCAGCCAGCTTCAACAAACGATTGAAAAGAATCAGGTTGGCGCGCTGGTGATCGGACTCCCGATCAATCTCGACGGCTCGGAAGGCCCGCGCGCCCAATCGACCCGGGCTTTTGCCCGCAACCTCGCCGCGCTTGTCGCCGTGCCGATTACCTTCTGGGACGAGCGGCTGTCGACCGCAGCGGTCGAGCGCCATCTGATCGAGGCCGACGCCTCGCGCAAGCGGCGCGCCGAAGTGATCGACCGCATGGCCGCAGCCTATATTTTGCAAGGCGCGCTTGACCGGCTCAGGCATCTCCAGGCGCAAACTTAACCGGGCCTGCCGCCGAACAGGAGGTATTGCGTCGGATTGTCGGGGCAGAACCATATGCCG
>DASQKJ010000095.1:0-17723 GCA_035630595.1 Methyloceanibacter sp. | reverse complement strand
GGTGAACTTCATTCGCTTGTTCGCGTTCGCCGACGAGCATCAGGCCTCGTTCTCGCCGGAAGTCTTGCGCCAGATCCGGTCGAATTTCCGCCTGATCGACGACAATCTCCGCGACAATCCAACCGCCAACCGCCTGTTCATGCGGCTCCTGACCGACTCGCGCGACCCCGAAGGCGTGCTGCGCAAGATGAACGAGGCGGGCGTGCTCGGCCGCTTCATCCCCGATTTCGGACGTGTCGTGTCGATGATGCAGTTCAACATGTATCACCACTTTACTGTGGACGAGCACCTGATCCGCACCATCGGCTTCTTGTCGGGTGTCGAACGCGGGCGCTTCTCGAGCGAGCATCCGGTCTCGAGCGAGATCGTGCGCACCATCGACAATCGCCGCGCGCTCTACGTCGCGGTACTGGTGCATGACATCGCCAAGGGGCGCGACGAGGACCACTCGATCGCCGGCGCGCGCATCGCGCGCGCGCTCGGCCCGCGTTTCGGCCTGACCCCGTCGGAGACAGAGACGGCCGCATGGCTCGTCGAGCATCATCTCTCGATGAGTTTGTTCGCCCAGAGCCGCGACCTGAACGACCCCAAGACCCTGCGCGACTTTGCCGCGCTGGTGCAGAGCCGAGAGCGGCTGAAGCTCCTGCTGGTGCTGACCGTCGCCGATATCCGCGCCGTGGGGCCGGGCGTATGGACCGGCTGGAAGGGCCAGCTCTTGCGCACGCTCTATTTCGAGACCGAGCCTCTGCTCGGCGGCGGACACACCACATTGAGCCGCAGCGAGCGGGTGTCGCGTGCCCAGGATGCTCTGCGCGAGCGGTTGGCCGGCTGGCCCAAGCAGGATCTCGAGCGATTCATTGACCGCCACGCTCCCGCTTATTGGCTCAGGACCGACCTCGACGCCATCGCCGAGCACGCCAAGCTGGTTCGCGACGCGGAGACGCAAGCGAAGCCGATCGTCACCCATATTGCTACCGACGCATTCCGCGGCGTCACCGAGATCACCTTGCTGGCGCCGAACCATCCCCGGCTGCTCGCCATGGCGGCGGGCGCCTGCACCGGTGCCGGGGCAAATATCGTCGATGCGCAGATTTCCACCACGCGCGACGGCATGGCGCTCGACACAATCCATCTCGAACGCGAATTCGAGCATGCCGAGGACGAGGAGCGCCGCGCCAAGAGAATCGCCGCAACCATCGAGCGGCTACTCAGAGGCGAGGTGCGCCTGGCCGACGTGGTGCTGACCAAGCGCAAGCCGAAGCCAAGGCTGTCGGCCTTCACTGTCGAGCCCCAGGTCGTGATTGACAACACGCTGTCCGACGCGCTGACGGTAATCGAGATCAACGGGCTGGACCGCCCAGGCCTGCTTTACGACGTCACGCGGGAGATTTCCGATCTCAATCTCGACATCGCCTCGGCCCATATCGCCACCTTCGGCGAGAAGGCCGTGGACGTGTTCTACGTGACCGACCTCACCGGCAAGAAGATCACGAGCAAGAGCCGCGAAAGCGCCATCCGCGAGCGTCTGTTGAAGGCGCTTGCCGCGCAGGGCGCCGAGCCCATTCCGGCATGAGAGCATGAAGCTCTATCGCGGCGTCGCCACCGTCGGCGCGATGACCGCGCTGAGCCGTGTGCTCGGCTTCGCGCGCGATGTCCTCATCGCCGCTGTGCTCGGCACCTCCTACGTCGCGGATGCCTTCTTCGTGGCGTTCCGCATCCCCAATATGTTCCGCCGCCTGTTCGCCGAGGGTGCGTTCGATGCAGCCTTCATCCCGCTCTTTGCCAAGCGGCTGCACGCCGACGGCGCGGACGCCGCGCGGGCCTTCGCCGCCCAGGCGCTCGCGGGCCTTACCGTCCTGCTCGTAGCGTTCACGGTGCTCGCCGAGATCGTCATGCCATGGTTCATGCTCTTGCTCGCGCCCGGTTTTTCGAGCGATCCGGACAAGTTCGCGCTCGCCGTGCTGCTCGCGCGCATCGCGCTTCCCTATCTCGTCTGCATGTCGCTGGTCGCGCTCTATACCGGCATCCTCAACGCCTTCGGCCGCTTTGCCATTGCCGCCTTCGCGCCGACCTTACTCAACGTGGTGTTGATTGCCGTGCTGCTCGGCTTCGTTGCGGCGGGCAGCGAAGATCAGGGCGCGGCAGGCGTGGCGCTCGCTTGGGGCATTGCCGTTTCGGGCGTGCTCCAGGTTCTGCTCGTGCTGATCGCCGCCGCCAGGATCGGCATGCGCGTGCCATGGACGCGCCCGCGGCTCACGCCTGAGATGCGGCGCCTGGCGCAGCTCGCCGCACCCGGCGTGATCGCGGGCGGCATGGCGCAAATCACCCTGGTGATCTCGACGATCATCGCCACGCTTCAGGAGCGCGTGGTGTCGTGGCTCTACTACGCCGAGCGCCTGTTCCAGCTGCCACTTGGCGTCATCGGCGTCGCTATCGGCGTCGTACTGCTCCCCGCCCTTAGCCACAAGCTGCGCTCCGGCGATCCTGCCGCCGTGCGCGCCAGCGAGAACCGCGCGCTGGAATTCGCCCTGCTCCTGACCATGCCCGCCGCCATCGCCCTGTTCCTGGCAGCCGACCCCATCATTCGCGTGTTGTTCGAGCGCGGCGCCTTCACCGCCGACGATACCGAGGCAACCGCTTCGATGCTAGCCGCGCTCGCGCTCGGCCTCCCGGCCTATGTGCTGATCAAGGTGCTGCATCCGAGCTTCTTCGCTCGCGAGGACACCAAGACGCCGATGCTGTTCGCCGGCATCGCCATGGTCGCAAATATCGCCTTGAGTCTCCTGCTGTTCGCGATCATCGGCGCCACCGGCATCGCCATTGCCGCAACGCTCGCGGGCTGGATCAATGTCGCTCTGCTCGCTGCCGCGCTGAAGCGGCGCGACGGCCTCGCGCTCGACCAGACTTTCCGCCGCCGCTTCGCCGGCATCGTGGCCGCGAGCGCGGTGATGGGGGCCGTCGTGTTCGCTCTCGTAGTGTTGCTTGGCTCGTGGTTCGCCCCCGCGAGCGGTTTCCTGGCGCAAGCCACGGCGCTCCTCGCGCTTTGCGGCGTTGGCCTCCTGGTCTATCTCGCCGCGGCGCAACTATTCGGCGCGGCCCATTTTCGCGACCTGATCCGGACTTGAGCGCCTTGCGAGAGTCTCGCATAGCGCCATGCCCTTGCGCTAGGTCCGCGACCGCGCCATAACCCGCGCTTCCACTGGGGCGAGAGCATGCAAAAGACCAAGGCCAAGACCCGCGTCTTCTCGGGCGTGCAGCCGACCGGAAATCTCCATCTCGGCAACTATCTCGGCGCCATCACCAAATTCGTGGCGCTGCAGGCCGAACACGAGTGCCTCTATTGCGTGGTCGATCTTCATGCCATCACCGTGTTCCAGGACCCGGACGGGCTGACCCGGAACACGCGCGAGGTGACCGCCGCCTTCATCGCTTCGGGCATCGACCCCACGCGCCAGATCATTTTCAATCAGAGCCAGGTCTCCGGCCATGCCGAGCTGGCCTGGATCTTCAATTGCGTGGCGCGGCTCGGCTGGCTGAACCGCATGACGCAGTTCAAGGAAAAGGCGGGCAAGGATCGCGAGAAGGCGAGCGCCGGGCTCTATGTCTATCCCAACCTGATGGCCGCCGACATTCTGCTTTATCATGCGACCCACGTGCCGGTCGGCGAGGACCAGAAGCAGCATCTCGAATTGGCCCGCGACATCGCGCAGAAATTCAACAACGACTTCGCCAAGACCATCGCCCGCGAGAACTATCCGGGCGGCTTTTTTCCGTTGCCCGAGCCGCTGATCACCGGCCCCGCCACCCGGGTCATGAGTCTCCGCGACGGCACCAAGAAAATGTCGAAGTCGGACGAGTCGGACATGACGCGCATCAACCTGACCGACGATGCCGACGCCATCGCCAAGAAGATCAGAAAGGCCAAGACCGATCCCGAGCCGCTGCCGTCAGAGGTGAACGGGCTGGAGACTCGGCCCGAGGCCGACAATCTGGTCGGCATCTATGCCGGGCTTGCCGAGACTAGCCGGGAGGCTGTGTTGCGCGATTTCGGAGGCGCGCCATTCTCGAAGTTCAAGGAGACTCTGGCAGTACTTGCCGCCGGGCGGCTGACCCCGATCGGCGATGAGATGCGCCGCCTGATGGCGGACCCGGTGGAGATCGACCGCATCCTGGCCGAAGGCGCGGCCCGCGCCCACGCCATCGCCGATCCCGTCCTCGCCAAGACCAAGGACATCGTCGGCTTCATCCGCAGCTGACGCGTCAGGCTTCGACTCCAGTGCCGATGGGGCACGACACCCCGGTGCCGCCAAGCCCGCAATAGCCGTGCGGATTCTTGGCCAGATATTGCTGGTGGTAATCCTCGGCGAAATAGAACTCCGGCGCCGGCAAAATCTCGGTGGTGATCGGGCCCAGCCCACGCGCGGTCAGCGCCGCCTCATAGGCCGCCTTCGAGGCCTGCGCCTCGCGCCGTTGTGCGTCGTTGAAATAGTAGATGCCGGAGCGATATTGCGTACCGATATCGTTGCCCTGGCGCATGCCTTGCGTTGGGTTGTGGCTCTCCCAGAACAGCTTGAGCAGTTTCTCATAGCTCACCTGCTTAGGGTCGTAGACCACGAGCACCGCCTCGGTATGACCAGTCTGTCCTGAGCAGACTTCCTCATAGGTCGGGTTCGGTGTCGGACCGCCGGAATAGCCAACGGCCGTTACATAGACGCCCGGCAGTTCCCAGAACTTCTGCTCCGCGCCCCAGAAGCAACCTAGCCCGAACAGGGCCTTCTCGGCGCCGTCAGGGTAGGGGCCTTTGAGCGGCGCACCGTTCACGAAATGGGTCGCGGCGGTGGGAATGGCCTGCGCCCGGCCGGGAAGCGCCTGGTCGGGCGAGGGTATCGAAAGGGGCTTGCGTTTCAGCGTGAACATGGAGGTCTCCGTTTTGAACCGAGGCTCCCCGTCCTCGAACTTCCCCTAATTGATGAACACTTCGACGGGTTTGCGCTTCTGCCCGAGCCAATAGAGCAGCACGCCGAGAATGCCGAATACCACCCAGGTCGGCGCCTGCAGGATGCTGGTCATCACCGGGTCCCAAAGGAAGGGGCCGAGGGTGGTCTCGATCCAAGCTTTCGTCGCCGCCAGGCTGTCGGCGTTGAGCGACCGCCATTGCTCGCCCATGGGCGTGACCACCCACGCGCCGCCCCCCGCCAAACTCTTGGTGGCGTCGATGACGGCGGCGACCATGGCAAGCAAGAGCAGCCAGACGCCGAAAATGCGCAACAGCGTGAGCATGGCCGGTACGTGGCGGATTGATGCTGTAACGCTTACATAAGCTATTGCCGGCTCACGTTCAAATCATCGCTGCGTCAGAATCGCGTGAACTGGGCTCGCCACGCGCATGCGCGGGCTTGCTTGAACCTGAGGGTTGCTTCGCTATAGTGCGGCGTTTTCCCAAGGAGGGGTGGCCGAGTGGTCGAAGGCGCACGCCTGGAAAGTGTGTAGGCGGGCAACCGTCTCGAGGGTTCGAATCCCTCCCCCTCCGCCAGCCGCATTCGAAGTGAAGCCTGGGCGCCGCCGAGCCCCGAACGATAGGGGTGTCCTATTGCTCCGCCGGAGGCGCCGCCTCAGGGGGGCAGTCGGGGCCGAGACATTTCCCATCGAGCTTCACGCCCATATGCGGAATGCCCCCGACCGGCGGGTCGAAATTCGTCTTCAGCGTGGCGTGATAGCGCGTGTTGAAATCGCCGGTGAAGGCGGTGCTGATGCTCTGAGTCCCTTGCTCGCTCGTGCACACCAGATCGACGATGAGCCCCTCGTTGAGGAGAGTAACCTCGGGCTTGCTGCAGTCGCCTTGAGAGAGCGTCACCAGGTCGTCGTCTTCGCCTACGCAGACCTTGATCTTTGTCATGCCGGTGACCGAGGCCACGGTAACGATCTCCCACAGGCCCGGCTTGCGTTTCGGAACTTGCGCATCCTCGGCGGCGAGAAGCGGGCCGGCGCCAATCGAGGCGGCGAAAAGCGTGGCCATCAGGACGGATCTCATGCCAGTCGTGTGGCAGAGATCGGCAAGACCGCCAACGGACAAATGCAGGGATCTCGTCCCAAAACAGCCTGGGTTTCTTCCATCCGGGCCAAGCGGATTTCAACGGCGCGGCGAATTGCCTTGAAATCGGCTATTGCCCTTCTGGGTGCGTTTGGCCCAACTCTGCCGACCCAGGAACATCGCGACACCCATCATGCCCGAAGTAGACGTCCTTGCCGTTCTGGAGCAGCGCCTCGGGCGCCGCTATGCGCGCCAGCGGCTTGGCATCGAGAAGGACCACGAGGCGCAAATCTTCGGCCAGGGCATCACTTTCTTTCACCTCGAGAACCTCACTTTGTCGCATGCCTTGATCCGCGCCGTGCTGATGGGGTCGGGTCTCTATTGGCGCGGCGCGAGCAACGCGGCGAAGGTCGAGCTGAGGCACAACCGCATCGTCTCGCCGCATCTGCCGCTGGCGTTCGACGGCTACACCATCCTGCAGCTTAGCGATCTCCATGTCGACATGAGCGAAGCCGCGATGCAGCGCGTGATCGAGCTGGTGACGGGGCTTCGCTACGACCTTTGCGTTCTCACCGGCGATTACCGCGGCATGACCTATGGCCCCTATGCCGCGACGCTTGCCGGCATGGCGAAAATTCGGGCTGCGCTCGACGGCGCGATCTACGGCGTGCTCGGCAACCACGACACCATCTGCCTCGTCCCCGGGCTCGAGGAGATGGGCATCAAGATCCTCCTCAACGAGAACGAGACGATCGAACGGGGAGGGGAGCGCATCCATGTCGCCGGCATCGACGACGCTCATTTCTACCGGGTCGATAATATCGAGAAAGCGGCCGGCGACATTCCGCATGACGAGTTTTCGATCCTGATCTCGCACACGCCGGAGATCTACCGCCAGGCGGCCCACGCCGACTTCAATGTGCTGTTGAGCGGCCATACTCATGGCGGGCAAATCTCCCTCCCCGGCCGCATCCCGATCACTTTGGATGCGGTCCTGCCGCGCTCGATGGGTCAAGGCGCTTGGAGGCACCATGAGATGGTCGGCTACACCTCGACCGGCGCCGGTGTCTCTATCGTGCCGGTGCGCTTCAATTGCCCGCCGGAGATCACCCTGCACCACTTGTCGCGACCGAAATAGGCACCCCTCAATAAGGCTGATCGCGCAGTCCCAGGCGGAAGAAGAGCCGCGAGACGAGCGGCGCCGCCACGCAAAAGATCGCTACGCCGGCGAGGATTTCGACCAGGCTCACCGGGACCAGCAGCCGGCTGAGCAGAAATGGCAATAGCGATTCCGGAATCTGATCGAGCCCGAGCGCCATGCTGCTTGGGGCACGCCCCAATCTCCGCTTGATGAAGCTGGAGATGAGGTCACCCAGCATAGTCCCGCATGCCACCAGCAGGCCGAGCGCCCACGGCAGGCCCATCAGCGCCGCGACCAGCGGCGTCACCAGCAGGGACAGCACGAAGCCGCGAATGGTCTTGGACGGCCCGAACCATGGGCGTCCATCGAACCACGTCGCGCCGCCGTCGAGCGAGCGGTCCCATCGCGTGCCGAGCAGCGTCTTGGCGATCACGGGCACGCCATTGGCAACGGTGATCAAGACCAGAAGCTCAAGGACAAGGGAAAGCTGCATGGCTCCTTCCGGCGCGACCGTACCGCGCAGAAATGACTTCTTGCGGTTGGGGCAGGCTTTGGCGCAATTCTGCCCGTTCGACCTCCTAACGCCCAGGCTCTTATCATGGCGTCAAGATCCAAAGGCACCGCGCCCTCCGCCGGCGCGCCAAAGACCGCGGTCGCGGTGCTCACCGCCATCAGCGTCTGCCACATGCTGAACGACGTGATCCAGTCGCTGATCATGGCGATCTATCCCATGCTAAAGCACAATCTGAACCTCGACTTCCGCCAGATCGGGTTGATCACCTTCACCTTCCAGTTCACCGCCTCGGTGCTCCAGCCTGTCGTCGGTTATTTTACCGACCGTCATCCCACGCCGTATTCGCTGGTGCTCGGCATGGGGTCTTCGCTGCTCGGCCTGGTCCTTATCGCCTTCGCCACTAGCTATGGGCTCGTACTGGTCGCGGCTGGGTTGATCGGCATGGGGTCCTCGGTATTCCACCCGGAATCGTCGCGCGTTGCGCGACTCGCCTCGGGCGGCCGTCACGGCATGGCGCAATCGGTGTTCCAAGTCGGCGGCAATTTCGGCACCGCGCTCGGGCCGCTGCTTGCGGCCTTCATCGTGCTGCCCTTCGGTCAGGCAAGCATCGCCTGGTTCTCGGTGGTGGCGCTGGTCGGAATGGTCATGCTCGCCGGGATCGGCGGCTGGTACGGCAAGACGCTGAAGCTGAACGACAAGGCGCCGGAGAGCGAACGGGAGGCGATTGCCGAATTGTCGAAGGCCGAGGTGAGACGCTCCGTCGCCATCCTGATGGCCCTCACCTTCTCGAAGCATTTCTATCTGGTCAGCATCACTAGCTTCTACATCTTCTACCTGATCCACACTTTCGATCTGTCGGTGCAGAGCGCGCAGCTTTACCTATTCCTGTTCCTCGGCGCGGTCGCGGCGGGCACGGTGATCGGCGGTCCGATCGGCGACCGCATCGGCACGCGCCGCGTGATCTGGTGGTCGATCTTGGGCGTGCTGCCCTTCACGCTGGCGCTGCCATATGTCGGCCTGTTCTGGACCGCCGTCCTGAGCGTTATCATCGGCTTGATCCTGGCTTCTGCGCACCCGGCCATCATCGTCTATGCGCAGTCGCTACTCCCCGGCCGCGTCGGCATGGTCGCGGGCCTGTTCTTCGGGCTGGCCTTCGGCGTCGCCGGCATCGGCGCGGCGTTTCTCGGCTGGCTCGCCGACCGGACGTCCATCGAGTTCGTCTATCACGTCTGCGCCTTCCTGCCGGCGATCGGTCTACTCGCAGCATTTCTCCCCGAGATGGCGAAGCCGAGACGGGTCCCCGCAAGACGAAAGGGGTAGAGCGGAAGGCCAAGCGTCCACCATTTGCAAAGATGATGGGCAGGCGCAACCGGGCTCGATTTTTTTTGTTCAGCAGAGAACTTGGGCTTGTCTTCGAGATAAGCGCGTCGGAGGCAAGACGACGCCGTCGGCACCCGTCAACGGCGGCTCTAAATGCTCGGAGTTGCTGCCCAAATTGGTGAAACGAGACAGCGCCCCCGCCAATGGTTAATATGCGCGCTTGGAGTCCGGCCGAGGAGGCTTGCCGGACACCTAAAAAGTGACTTGCCGGGCGCGGTGGCCGGCAGAGTTCGTCTGGTCTTGCGTGAACCTGCCAGCCCGCTCGGTGATTGGAGCAACACCAAGAACGAGGGGCAAGCAATGCGTGATATTCGCGGGGACCTGCAAGACCGGGCCGGTCTGCTTGAAGAGCAGATCAACGCCCATGAGGCTCAATTCGACCAACTCATCGAGCAACTCAAGCGGGAGCACGACTCCAGGCTCGAGGACCTAAAAACCGAACTCGAGGCGGTGAACCGCCTGCTGGAGCTTGAGCTTCGGCGGGTCGAGCCTGCGCCAGTCGCGCATAGCGCGCCTGTGCGCGAGCCTGTCCACCATGTCGCCCGCCACGCGCCGCAACAGGCTGCGCAACACGCGCCCCAACATACGCCGCAACCGGTCGCGCAACACGCGCCGTCTCCTTCCGCCCAACATGCGGCGCATCCGGCGCAAGCTGTTGCCCAGCCGCCGGCGCCGCTTGCGGATTTTCTTATCCGCAAGCTGAACGAGGCCGGCGCCATGTCGCGTGACGACCTCAGGCGTTTTTCGCTGCAAGAAGGCTACTTCGCCGATGCCGACACGGCCGATCGCGGCGTGCATGCCACGTTGCTCAACGTGGTCAAGGCCGGCTTGATCCGCCAGCTGCCGAACGGGAATTTCGCGCCCGCAACCGTGCTCGACACCATCCGGCTCAGGCGGGCGATGTAACACTGCCGCGAGGTGGGCAGCGGCAAGACCGTTGCCCACCCTAGGCCGGCGGTCCGCGCAACAACGCGACTACGTCCTTGCGCACCTTGTCCTCGGCATAGCGGGCGAGCGCCTTGCGGTCGGGGAAGTCGTCGAGCGGAACCGGCGGCCCGATGCGGATATGCGCATCGATCGGCCCAAGCCCCAACAGCCGCCAGGCGTGGCTCGCCAGGTCCATGTCGCCATACCAGGCGATCACGTGCCGCCCGCGGCGGCACAGCGGCAGCCCGTAGATCTTGGGATAGGTCAGCGCCAAGGTCTGCACCGACACCTTCGCCCCCATGGGCGTTCCGCCCGCGGGCTTCGCCGCCGCGAACAAAGCGGTCTTGAACGGAACCACGCTGTTGCCTTCGCTCGAGGTACCTTCGGCGAACAGCACGATATGGTCGCCGCCGGCGAGCCGCTCCAGGATCTCGTTCGCCTTGTCGCCGACCTCGTTCCGCCGATTGCGGTCCACGAACACCGAGCGCTGCAGCTTGGCCAGCCAGCTCACGAAGGGCCAGAACGCCACTTCCTGTTTGGCAACGAACGACACGGGCGCCACCGCCGAAAGCACGGTGATGTCGATCCAGGAGACGTGGTTGGAGATCAACAGCACGCCCTGCTCTTCGGCGACATCGCCCTCGACGTTGAGGTGGATGCCGACGATCTTGCACACTTGCCGGTGATACCAATGCGGGAAGGTGCGGGCATAGCGCGAGCCCGTCTTGAGCAGGAAGAGTTGCAACGGCATCAAGGGAAGGGTGAAGGCGAAGAAGGCCGCCAGCACCAGGAAGGCGCGCAGGCGTCGCATTCTACGTCACGACTTTCGGATTGGCCTTATGCCGCTCGGCCGTCAATGGCAGGTCCGTTGCCCGTAATAGATCGTGCAGATGCCTTTGAGCGCGGGATTGGGCTGCGGCGCCGCACGGACCTCGACCCGGCAATCGGTACGGATTGTGTCGAAGCCCCAAACCGACTCCGTGCAGACCTCCCGCGTTACCGCCGGAACAAGCTTCGCTTCTGGTGCGATGGCATGCTCGGCATGCGCCGTCCAACTCACCATCGAGACCGTAAGCGCAAGAAGAGTCCGTCTCACCATCGCGCCATCCCCCTTATTGTTGGCGTTTGCCGCCCCCCAACGTTGGCGCGGGGCGGCGTAAGAGTCAAACCACCAGGTATTCCCCGGTGCAAACCGTGACTTTGCCTATCGGTCCTTCTTAAGCGGCTGTCCGAACAACTCGAGCCGGTGGCCGATCAGCCGGAAGCCGAGCTCGCGTGCCACCGCCTTCTGCAGCTTCTCGATCTGCTCGTTGCGGAACTCGATCACCTCGCCGGTCTTGACGTTGATGAGATGGTCGTGGTGGCCATGTCCGGCTGGCTCATAGCGGGCGCGGCCGTCGCCGAATTCGTGCCGGTCGAGAATGCCGGCGCCCTCGAACAGGCGCACGGTGCGATACACGGTCGACAGCGAAATGCGCGGATCGCGCGCGCTGGCGCGCCGGTAGACCTCCTCGACGTCGGGATGGTCCTCGGCGTCGGACAGCACCTGGGCGATGGTCCGCCGTTGGCCTGTCATACGCATGCCCCGCTCGGCGCAGAGACGCTCTAGCCTGCTTTCCGCTTTGGCAATCTTGGGCATGGATCGATGCCTTGCCGTCCGGTCTCTTGCTAGCGCCGCGTCATCATCGGCGGCAGCGCCTCAAAGGGCAAGGCTGAAGATCGCCGCGTCCGCACCATGCTCATAATAGCCGTCGCGCTTGCCGACGGGGATGGCGCCGAACGAACGATAGAGCTTGAGCGCGGCCTCGTTGCCGTCCTCGACTTCAAGAAACAACCGCTTTGCGCCCGCGGCGCGCAGCGCCGCGACCGCCGCGTCTAACAGCGCACGACCGAGACCCGAATTGCGGCAGGCAGGCGCCACGCACAGAGTAAGGACCTCCGCTTCGTCGGCTGCTTTCCGCGCAATCAGGAGACCTCCCACCATTCCGCCTGAACTGTCGGCCACCGAGCCGACCAGGCAAAGCGCCTCCGGGCTTGCCAGGAACTGCGTCATCGCCGCCTCGTCCCAGGCGCGCGCGAAGCAGCTTCGGTGGATTGCGGCCATTGACGAAACGTCGAACGGTCCGGCGCGCGTGACGGCAATCTCGACCGGCATCAGCTTCGAGCCACCGCTTGTGCCTGCGGTTTGGCGTCGGGCGGCCGGAGATAGAGCGGCTTGAGCGTCGGCACGGTCTCGCCGCCGGCAAACGCGATCTCGGCGAGGGATGCGGCACTCGGCTGAAGCTCCGGCAGCTTCGCCTCGATATCGCGCCCGCGCAGCGCTCCGGCTTCGGCGAGAAGGGTTGCGCCGCTGCCGACCGCGACATGCAGCTCGCGTGGCAGCGCCATGGCAGCATCGTCGGGCGCGATCAGCAACGGGCCTTCGCGCCTCTCTCCCGCCGCATCGAACAGCCCGAGATAGAGCATGCCGCGCCTGGCATCGACGGCAACGGCGTAAGGTCCGCCGGGTGCGAGACCTTCCGCGAGCGCCGTCTTCGCCATCACGCTGAGGCTGTCGATGCCGAATAGCTTGGCGCCTGTCACCAGCGCCAGACCGCGCGCCGCGGCAATAGCGATGCGCACGCCGGTGAAACTGCCGGGCCCGGTGGTCGCGGCGATCACGTCGAGCGCCGCGGGCCTGATCTCAGCCTCTGCCAGTACCTCCGCCACCATCGGCATGAAGGCCTCGGCATGGCCGCGCTCCATCGCTTCCTGCCGGGCGAAAAGTTCTTTGCCGCTCAGCACCGCAGCTGAGCAGGCGCCCATGCTGGTGTCGAGCGCGAGGATGTTCATCGGAGCGTCTTAGACGATCCGCGCCATCTCGTCGAAGCTGAAACGCGGCGAGCGGGGGAACAGCACGCTCGCGTCGCCGTAGCCGAGGCTGCACAGGAAGTTGGATTTGATATTGGTGCCGGCGAAGAAATCGGCGTCGATGCCCTTGTTGTCGAAGCCCGACATCGGGCCGGTATCAAGCCCGAGCGCCCGCGCCGCCAGGATCAAATAGGCGCCTTGCAAGGTGCCGTTGCGGAAGGCGGTCTCTTGGATCTTCTTCGCGTTGCCCTCGAACCAGCTCTTGGCATCGGTATGCGGGAACAGCTTGGGCAAATGCTGATAGAAGTCGAGGTCGTAGCCTATGATGGCGCAGACCGGCGCCTGCATGGTCTTGTCGCGGTTGCCCTCGGAGAGTAGCGGCCTCAGCCGCTTTTTTGCCTCGCGCGACTTCACGAACACGAACCGCGCCGGGCTGCAATTGGCGCTTGTCGGCCCAAGCTTCATCAGGTCGATCAGCTCATGCACCAGCGAATCGGGAATGTCCTTGTCGCGCCAGGCATTGTGGGTGCGCGCGTCGCGAAACAGCTGATCGAGGCAGGGCTCTGGGAGCTTGCCCGTCACACCGGCCGCACTTCTTGCACTTCGGGGATGAAGTGCCGGAGCAGGTTCTCGATGCCATGCCGCAAGGTTGCGGTCGAACTCGGGCAGCCCGAGCAGGCGCCGCGCATATGAAGGAATACCACGCCCTCGCGGAAGCCCTGGAAGGTGATGTCGCCGCCGTCCTGCGCCACGGCAGGCCGAACGCGCGTCTCGAGCAGCTCCTTGATGGTCTTGACGATCTCCTCGTCCTCGGGCGCGTAGAACTCGCCGCCCTCGGAACTCTCCGATCCCGTCGGCTCGCCTTCGGTCACTGCCTCGCCGGAGAGGTAGTGCTCCATGATTGCGCCGAGGATGGCGGGCTTCAGGTGCTCCCACTGGCCTTCGCCCTTGGTCACGCTGATGAAGTCGGTGCCGAAGAACACCCCCTTGACACCATCGATCTCGAACAGGCGGGAGGCCAAGGGCGACGCCTTGCTCTCGTTAGGATCGAGGAATTCGAGCGTGCCTTGGTCAAGCACCGGCCGGCCCGGAATGAACTTCAGGGTCGCGGGATTCGGCGTGGCTTCGGTCTGGATGAACATCTGCGCCTCGTTCAACGATAACGCGCGAGGCCCATTGCCGGTCGCGCTGTAGCTTAGAATTATTCTAGTCCATACTTGGCCTCGGGGGGCCCAAAGTCAAGGCGGCTTTCCCCGCGCGCTTAGGCGAGCGCCAGAATCTCCTCGATGGCGAGGTGGCCCGGGACCACGGTGATTGGTACGGGGAAGATGCCGGCGTGCCGGCCACCGGCCAACGTCGAGACCAGAGGGCCCGGGCCCGACGGGTCCTTGGAGGCGCCGAGCACCAGCACGCCGATATCCTCGTCCTCCTCGATCAGCTTGGTGATCTCCTCGGCCTTGTCGCCTTCGCGCACGATCTCCTCGGGCACGAGCTCGTCGAAGCCCATCGCCTTCAGCTTGCGCCCGAACAGGCGGAACACCGCCTTCGCCTTGTTGTGCCCCTCTTCGCGCGCAACCTCCTCGACCCCGAGCCACAGATCGGTGCCAGGCTCGATCACGTAAAGCAGCGCCAGCTGGCCTTCCGTCCGCTGCGCCCGGCTCGCGGCAAAGGCGAGCGCGCTCTCGCATTCCGGCGTCTCGTCGACGACCACCAAAAATTTGCGCTTGTGACCCTCGGCGAAAATCTGCCGCTTTCGCCGCGCACGCATTTGTGCCGGTGACTCGGGCTTCTTGCTCTCAGGCTGCTTCTTCTTCGCCATCAGGGGTCAGGCAAGGTCGATCGCGTAACGCTTCAAATCCTTGAGCTCGACGATCTCCAGCGTTGCCTCATGCGTCGCAGCGAGAATAACGCGCGGCGCAGCGCCCGCTTCGAGCGCCTCGCGCCAGCGCGCGGCGCACAAGCACCAACGATCGCCCGGCACGAGGCCGGGAAAGTCGAAATCGGGCTGCGGCGTGGATAGATCGTTTCCACGCGACTTGGAGAAGGCGAGGAACTCCGCCGACACCTCGATGCAGACTGTGTGCATGCCGATATCCTCCGGGCCGGTGTGGCAGCATCCGGTGCGGAAGAAGCCGGTCAGCGGTCGCTCCGAACAGCTTTTGAGCGGTTCGCCATAGACGTTCCGCTGCGTCTCTACCGGCTCGTGCCGTCGCTCCTGCATGGCCGCCATACTGCCCGATGCCGGGTCCAAGGTGAAGCGCGTCAGCGGATCGGGTTGCGGTCGGGCAGCGGCACGCCGTCGCCGGCGGGGTTCTCGCCTCCGGCCAGTGCCCTGAGCTGAGCGGCGGTCAGGATCGGCACGCCCGGCCCCGCCTCCTTGCTCGCCATTACTTGCATCACGACCGGGGGCAGAGGGGAGTCCTCGCTCGTTTGCGGCGGCTCGAAGCCGCCCGCGGTGAGCACCGTACCGCATTCCGTTGGCAGATCGGCAAGCCTCAACGGAGACCTGCTCGGGGCCGGTTTAGTGTCCGGCTTCACCTGCTGCTCTGCTTGCCAGACCGCGGACTTCTTGAGCATCGCGTACCAATCCTTCAGTTCCTGGCCGCACCCGTCGTCGCCTTTCACCGGTGGCTGACTTTCGCAACCTTCTGAACCGGGCGGGCAGGTCAGCCGCACATGGAAATGATAGTGATGGTTCCACCACGGCCTGACCTTGCCGAGCCAGCTGCGTTCCTTGCCGGCTCTGGGCGCCTGCTCGCATAGCGACTTCTTGATGGCCGGATGCACGAAGATGCGCGCCAGCTGCGGGTACGAGGCGGCCCGCTTGATTAGCTTCACGTGCTGGAGCGTGAACACCGCCGGATCCACGCTGAACGGATCCTTCAGCATCGACACCGCGGTCATGTTCTCCCGCTCTTGCGGGGTGAGGATGCGGTCGGGCATCGGCGTTAGCCAGATATCGGCATCGAGGCCGATCTGGTGGCTGGTATGGCCAGTCAGCATCGGCCCGCCCCGCGGCTGCGACATGTCGCCGACCAGGAGCCCGGGCCAGCCGTCATGCGCGCGGGAATCGCTTGCCAGCCGTTCCAGATAGTCGATCAGCCGTGGATTGCCCCAATTGCGGTTGCGGGAGAGCCGCATCACCTGCCAGTTGGGGCCGTTGATCGGGAGCGCGGTGCCGCCGGCGAGGCAACCTTTGGCATAGCCGCCGATCGATCGCGCTGCCAGCGGCGCGGGCGCGGTTGCCGCCCCGAACACCGCCTTGGCGACCGGGCTCGGCTTGGCCGGGGGCTTTTTGACGGCGGATTTTTGCGCCGGCTTCTTGGCCGGCTTTGCCGGTGCCGTCCCGGCTTGCATCGCCGCTCCCCGGACCGACGAGCCTGCTTCGGCCGGCGCCACGCCGCAAAGCAATACCAGCGCTAGGCCCAAGATCAGCCTTCGCATCGGTGCTCGAACCTTCCCCGAGGGGTCCCTAGTCCCGCAGCCTAGCACAAATGGTAGCCGGAATTGGAGCATTTGCCGCTCCGGCAATACCGCGCGCGGGAGACAGAAAGCGGAAATGTCCGGATCATTCAGGTCCTGTTCAGTCGCCTGCCGCTAGGCTTGACTCTAGATCGGGCCGCTCGTGTTCCCGACATCGCCACGATCAGCGGACCGCCTGCGGGGGAGGCCCGCCTGCTCTGAGGGAGAACGAAGATGCGGCGCACCATCCTTTCGGCCGTCTTGCTCGGCCTGACGCTCGCCTACCCAGCCGTCGCTCGAGCCCAAATCGTCGCCAAGATTACGTTGTCCACCCAGCGCATGGACGTCTATGTCAACGGCGCGCCGCGCTACACTTGGCGAGTATCGACCGCGCGTCCGGGCTATCGTACTCCGGTTGGCAGCTTCAAGCCGACCGCACTGGTTCGCTATCATCGCTCGACCATTTACGACGGCTCGCCGATGCCGCATTCGATCTTCTTCCTGCGCGGCTACGCCATTCACGGCTCTTACGAGATCAAGCATCTCGGGCGCCCCGCCTCGCATGGCTGCGTCAGGCTGCACCCGTCCAACGCCGCCGCGCTCTATTCGCTGGTGCAGAAGCACGGCCCCGGCAACACGGTGATCAAGATCGCCAATTGAGCGTTCGGACGCCTATTGGCAATTCGAAGGTGCCGGCGCGCCTCTGAAGCGGTCGCCCATCCAGGCGAATGCCTGGCGGTTGCTGTCTCTGGCGGCGAAGGTGTGGCTGACCCCTTTGAGCCAGATGAAATAGACGCGGGCGCCTCGTTTTCATAAGGCTTCAGCGAACTTCTTTGTGATTTCGGGTCTGACCGTGGTGTCGGCGGTGCCTTGTGCGATGAACACCGGCGCGCCCGGCGGCGCTTGGCCCGGCGTGTTCTTGAGCATGATCGAGCGCCACGGCTCGGTCTTGGTCGGATCAGCCTTCAGGAACTTGATGCGTTGCAGCGGCTTTTCGGCGTCGGTGATGGCTTTGAACTCGGCGAGGGATTCGATGCAGTCGCGCGCCATCCTCTGGAACGGACCCATGGCGGCCGGCTCCACCAGCGCGCTCGAGGGCGTATTGTAGAGCTTCGACCAGGAATAGATGGTCATCGCGGTGAGCTCCTTGCCCGTCGGCGAGTTGGCGTCGGCCTCGAACAGCTCGGCCAGATAGGTCGCGGGCGCGGCTGCCGCGACGCCGACGAGTTTCAGCTCGGGCGCGTAACTGGCCGCAAGTTGTCCGGTATAGAGCGCGGCGTGGCCGCCCTGGCTGTGGCCCCATACCGCGAAGCGGTTGGAGGCGTCGGTTCGCGGCAGGTTGCGCGCGGCACGCACCGAATCGAGCACCGCGCGGGCCTCGCTGGCGCCGATCAGGTAGGGGTGAATTCCCGGCGTGC
>DASQKJ010000094.1:0-2082 GCA_035630595.1 Methyloceanibacter sp. | reverse complement strand
ATTGAAACGCACCCAGCAGCAGCAAGGTGGCGGCCATCAACAGGATGGTGATCGACAGCAGAAGCAGCAGGGAGGACAGAAAAATCGTGAAGGCCAACAACAGCAGGGTGGCGGCTCGAGCGAACCAACCCGCCATCAATTCCGGCCGACCGACACCGACTAGGGATTGGTTGGTTGAGCTTCAGACTTTGCCCGCTTCGGCGGGCTTTTTTTCAGGATTGCAGAGGACCAAAAATCCAGTCTCCCGTTTTTCGATGGGAGCGCGCATCTGGCCGCGGGCGGCGCGCTCGGTTGAAGACATGGTCAAGACCCGCCTGGGCGATCTGCAAACCGCGGCTGGCGAGATTGTCGCCTCATTGCACGGCTGCGGCCGAAACGCTCCACAGCCACTCGCACGAATCCGACCCCTGCGGAGACAATCCAGCTGCCCCGAAACGCGCGGTTTAACTTCGCCGCCGAAGCCGGAGGCCCGGCAGCGCTCCCGATCAGGGCGCGTCGTGCGGCCGGCCGAAATGGCGCGGTTGGTTAACGTGTGCCTAGGTCATGCCAGATCACGCCAGGTCAGATCGTGGCTGCGGAACGGCGTCGAGCGGATGCGCTTGCCGGTCGCGTAGTAGATCGCATTGCCGACGGCCGGAGGCACAGGCGGGCCGGCGGGTTCGCCGAGGCCGCCCCATTTCTTGCCGCCCGACGATGCGAAGATTGTCTCGACATCCGGGTTCTGGTCGATACGGAGCAGATTGTAGGTGTCGAAGTTGGTGTTGACGAAGCGGCCTCCTTCCAGCTCGAGCCCGCCAGTCCACGCATGCGAAAGCTCCCAGCAGACCGAGCCTTCGCACTGTTCGGTGGCGGCGAGTGGATTGATGACGCGGCCCGCATCCAGCACCACAAGCACCTTCTCGATCTCGAGCCGGCCGCGGCGGCTGACCGTCACCGTGGCGCATGCCGCAGCGATGGTGCCGTGCGATTCGACCACCGCCACGCCCATGCCCTCGCCTTTCGGCAGGTCGGTGCGGAAACCGGCCTTCTCCTTGAGCGTCTTGAGGACGAGCTGCCAGTCGGGCAGGCCCTCAGTCATCTTGATCCGCCATTCGAGCGGATCCCAACCGCCCGCGATGGCCATCTCGTCGACGAAGACCTCGGCCATGAAGCCGAGCTGGTTGGCGCCCGGGGCGCGGTGCGTCGAGCTCGGGATGTGAGTCTTGGCGTTGTGCCCCTCATGGTGGCGGTGCGGAATCCGGTACGGCATGTTGTAGATGCCGTAGTCGGCGCTCGCGGAACCGACCCGCGCGTTGCCGTCCTGGATGAACCACGCCGCGCGGGTGAACAGCGCCGAAGGCAGACCGTCATCGCCGATGGCGGCGCTGAGCTTCGCCACCGCGAGCGGACGCTGCTTGTCCTGCGCCAGGTCTTCCTCGCGCGACCAGATCACCTTGACGGGCTTGCCGACCTGTTTGGAGATCTCGGCCGCCTGACGGGTGACGCCGGTGCCGCCGCCGCCGTTGCCGCCGAACCCGCCGCCCAGGAACATGGTGTGGGCATAGACGGTCTTGGGATCGACCTTGAGCTGGTCGGCCACCAGAAGGATCGCCGCCGACTGATCCTGCGTCGGCGACCAGACATCGACGCGATCGGGCTGCACATGCACGGTCGCGTTGATCGGCTCCATGCGGGCATGGGTCTCGAACGGGCGCTCGTACGACGCGGTCACAACCTTCTTGGAGGCCGCAATGATCTCGGCGGCCTTCGGATCCGGTTTTTCGCTGACAATGCCCGTCTGCTCCATCAGCCGGTGGCCTTCCGCATAGTAACTCGCCGTGCTGGCCTTCGCGCTATCGCCGAAGTCCCATTCGATCGGAAGCAGATCGAGCGCGGTCTTGGCGCGATACCAGGTGTCGGCCACGACCGCGACCGCATCCTGCAGGTCGGGCTGGCCGCGCTTGCCGAGCACGGCCTTGAGCGGCACCGCGGCGATCACGCCGGGGCGGCCCTTGATCGCATCGAAGTTGTAGCTCTTGAGCGTCCCCCACGGCACCGGACTCGCCGTCACCGCGGCATAGACCATGCCGGGCACGCGGGTAT
>DASQKJ010000093.1:0-8550 GCA_035630595.1 Methyloceanibacter sp. | reverse complement strand
CGAAGGCCCACCGCAGCAGAAGCAGCTCTCCTTCCTCGCCGAGGTCGGCTAGCAGTCTCGCAGGTTCAAATCCAGCCTCCGCAACCAACCTACGCGTCGGGGGTTCGAGTCCCTCCCCCGCTATCACTGTCGTCCGCCATGCCCGGGGGTCCCGGGCCTTAGCGAATTCCGGGCACGTCACAGGCCAAGGGTGGATGGCCGGGACAAGCCCGGCCATGACGGATAGAACCTTGCGGAATGACAGAGCAACGCCTCAAAGACCGCATCGCGCTCGTCACCGGCGCGTCGCGCGGCATCGGCCGCGCCGTAGCCGTGGCTTATGCACGCGAGGGCGCGCATGTGCTGCTGCTCGCCCGCACGCGCAAGGCGCTGGAGCCAGTGGACGACGCCATCAAGGCGTTGGGCGGAACGGCGACGCTCATTCCGCTGAATCTCGCCCACGGCCAGAAGATCGACGCACTCGGGCCCACGCTCTATGAGCGCTTCGGCAGGCTCGACGTGCTGGTCGGCAACGCCGCGATCCTGGGCCGGCTGTCCCCCCTCACCCACATCCCGTCGGCGCATTGGGACCAGGTGATGAACGTGAACGTTACTGCCAATTGGCGGCTGATCCGCACGCTCGATCCGTTGCTGCGCCGCTCCGATGCGGGACGGGTGATCTTCGTGACGTCGAGCGCGCAAAGCGGGCCTGCATACTGGGCGCCCTACTCAGTCTCGAAGATGGCGCTCGAGACTTTGGCAAAGACCTACGCCAATGAGACGGCCGACAGCCATATCAGGGTGAACTTGATCGACCCCGGCGCCACGGCGACGCGCATGCGCGCCGAAGCCTATCCCGGCGAGGATCAGATGACGTTGAAGACGCCCGAGGACGTGGCGGAGCACTTCGTCGCACTAGCGCTACCGGACTTTGGCCAAACCGGGCAGATCGTGGACGTGTGATGGGCTGGCCCCAAAGCGAGCTTACTCGGCTTCTAGCACCATGCCGTCATAGGCAGGCTCGACGCCTTGCGGCAGCTCCTTGCTCAGGGCCGCATAGTCCAGATCGACGTGCATATGGGTCAGCACCGCCCGCTTCGGCTTGACCCGCGCGATCCATTCGAGCGCCTGCTCCACCGATAGATGGCTCGGATGCCGGGTATAGCGAAGCGTATCGAGGATCCAAATGTCGAGGTCCTTGAGGGCATCCACCGATTCCTCCGGCAGGTCGCTCACATCCGGGGAATAAGCGAGCCCGCCAAAACGGAAGCCGAGCGACTCGCTCGAACCATGCAGCTGGCGGAAGGGCAAGGCTTCGATCGCGCCCCCTGCCCCCGAAATCGCCAACGGCACACCTGCGTCTATCGTGTGGCCCTTGAGGATCGCCGGATAGTCGCTGCCGGGCGGCGTATCGAAACAATAGGCGAAGCGCGCGTGGAGCTGCCTGCCGGTGGCCTCGTCATAATATACGTCGACCCGGCGGCGGCCGTTGAACATCACCTGGCGCAGATCGTCGATGCCGTGCGTATGGTCGGCGTGGTCGTGGGTGTACAGCACGCCGTCGAGCCAACCCACTTTCGCAGCCAATAATTGCCGGCGCAGGTCGGGCGAGGTATCGACCAGCACGGCCGTCTCCCCCTTCGGGCCCGTGCGCTGCACCAGCAGCGAGCAACGCTCGCGCCGGTTCTTCGGATTGGCGGCGTCGCAAGCTCCCCAATGATTGCCGATGCGAGGCACGCCACCCGATGTGCCGCAGCCGAGAATGGTGACCTTGAGGGTCATGCGGCGCTTTGCGGCTCGTTCACCGAAGCGCGCGGCACCTTCTTGAACAGCCTGAAGAAATTCTCGGTGGTGAGACGCGCCATCGCGCTGTCGCGCACGCCGCGCAATTCGGCGAGGCGCGCCGCCGTATGGGCGACGAAGGCCGGCTCGTTGGTCTTGCCGCGGAACGGCTCCGGCGCGAGATAGGGCGCGTCGGTCTCCACCAAGAGCCGATCGGATGGCACGGCAATGGCGATGTCGCGTAACGCGTCGGCTTTCTTGAAGGTGACCACGCCGGAGAACGAAATATAGCCGCCCAGCGCAAGTCCACGCCGGGCGAGGTCGGCGCCGCCGGTGAAGCAATGCAGCACGAAGGGGAACGCGCCCCTGACCGTCTCCTCTTCCAAGATGCGGGCGATGTCCCCATCGGCGTCGCGGGCGTGGATGATCAGCGGCAGGCCCGTCTCCCGCGCGGCTGCAATCTGCGTGCGGAAGCTCTTCTTTTGCAGGTCCCGCGGGCTATGGTCGTAATGATAGTCGAGCCCCGCCTCGCCGATCGCCACCACCTTGGGATGGCGCGCCAGCTCCACCAACTCCTCGACCATGATGTCGGGTTCCTCGGCGGCGTTGTGCGGATGGGTGCCAACCGAGCAGAACACATTGTCATGCGCCTCGACGATGGCTTTCAGCGCGTTGAAGTGCTGCACGCGGGTCGAGATGGTCACCATGAGGCCGACACCCGCGGTGCGCGCGCGAGAGAGAACCGCGTCGAGCTCGCTTGCAAGCTCGGGGAAATCGAGGTGGCAATGGCTGTCGATGAGCATCGCAGATCACGAAAGACCGATATTCTTCAAGCTGCTAGGCTGAAGCTGGCTAGCTCGGCAGCCTTATGTGCAGCAAATGGGGCGAGGAAACAATAAGAGCTTGCCCGGGAGAGCATAGGAGAATCATGGCTCGTCTTTTATTAGCTGCGGCCGTGGCGGCCGCGCTGGTGTGGCTCCCGGCTGACGCCGTGGCCCGATGCAGCAAAAGCGTCGTCCTGTACAACGCAGATTGGTGCCCCTATTGCCGCCAGGTCAGGGCAATCCTGGCGCGCCATCAAATCCGCTACAGCATCAAGGATGCGACGACCGCGCGCGTGCAGGCCGAGATGCTGAGGCGGTTCGGCGACACCGCCGTCCCGCGCCTCCTGATCGGCGGCGCCGTGGTCACGGGCGTCGACGAGCCGCGAATCAAGCAGCTCTGCCGTGGATAAGGCGTTCAGACCCTTGTCGGCGAGATCAACTAAGCGGCCGGAGTCTCCGCCTCGACATGGCGCGGAAAGACGGGCTCCGGCGCCGGCAATTCCGTTCCGGGCTTCAGCCGTCCTTGTGCGCCGAGCGCAGCGAAATCGCGTGCATCGCCCGGAACGCCGAGCTGATCGAGCAGCCTGCCAGCACTATGCGGCATCACCGGCTGCACCAGAATGGCGATCTGCCGGGTGACCTCGGCGGTGACATAGAGAATGGTCCCCATCCGCTCGGGGTCCGACTTCTTATGCGCCCACGGCTCCTCGCCGGCGAAATAGCGGTTGGCGTCGGCGACCAGCGCCCAGACGATCTCCAGCGCGCGGTGAATCGCGAAATCGTCTATCGCCTCCTCTACGCGCTTGAGCGCCCCGTCCGCGACGGCCAGGATCGTCCCGTCGGCCTCCGTGAGCGCTCCCGGTTTCGGCACGCGGCCATCGCAATTCTTGGCGATCATCGACAGCGAGCGCTGCGCGAGATTGCCGAGATCGTTGGCGAGATCGGCGTTGATCCGCTGCACGATCGCTTCGCGGCTGTAATTGCCGTCCTGCCCGAACGGCACCTCGCGGAGCAAGAAATAGCGGATCTGATCGACACCGTAATCCGAAACGAGCACGAAGGGATCGACCACATTGCCGATCGACTTCGACATCTTCTCTCCCCGATTGTAGAGAAAGCCGTGGCCGAACACCCGCCCCGGCAAAGCCACGCCGGCCGACATCAGAAAGGCCGGCCAATAGACCGCGTGAAAGCGGATGATGTCCTTGCCGATGACATGCACGTCGGCGGGCCAATATTTCTTGAAGCTATCCGACCGCTCGTCGGGGAAACCGACGCCCGTCAGATAATTGGTCAGCGCGTCGACCCACACATACATGATGTGCTTCGGGTCGCCTGGAACCGGAACGCCCCAATCGAACGTCGTGCGCGAGATCGATAAATCCTGCAGGCCGCCGCGCACGAAGCTCTTCACCTCGTTCGCCCGCGTGTCGGGCCCGATGAATTCGGGATGTGCCGCGTAATATGCGAGCAGCTTGTCCTGATAGGCTGACAGCCGGAAGAAATAGCTTTCTTCCTCGACCCATTCGACCGGCGTCCCCTGCGGCGAGAGCTTGCGCCCGTCAGCCGCTTTCTTCAGCTCGCTTTCGTCGTAATAGGCCTCGTCGCGCACCGAATACCAGCCGGCATATTTGTCGAGATAAATATCGCCCGCCGCCTGCATGCGGCGCCACAGCTCCTGGCAGGCGATGGCATGACGCTCCTCCCGGGTACGAATGAAATCGTCGTTGGAGCAATCGAGCGCACGCACCATCTCGCGAAATTTCGGCGTATTGCGGTCGGCGAGCTCGGCCGGAGTGATGCCGTGCGCCTTCGCCGTCTGCAGCATCTTGATGCCGTGCTCGTCCGTGCCCGTAAGAAAGAACACGTCGCGCCCTTGCAAGCGCCGGAAGCGCGCCAGGGCATCGGTCGCCACGGCCTCATAGGCATGGCCGATATGGGGCGCGTCGTTCGGATAGGAGATGGCGGTGGTGATGTAATAGGGCCGCTGGTCTGCCATGGCGGCAGGAATAGCCTTGAGGCCTCCCGCGGGCAAGCTTGCTCGCTTGCCTCGCTAAACGGGATGTTCCCGCGCCACCGCTTGCAGCCGGAACCATGTCTCGAGCACCAGCAGGCTGCGGTCGAGATTGAGCGCGAAAGCTTCTGCCTTGGCGTCCGAAATCGCCTCCCAAGCTTCCGCCCAATGCGCGAGATTGGCGGGCGAGACGAGCCTGCCCGCGAGCGTTTGCTCCTCCCGGCTCGCGCCGTGCGAGGTTGCCGTGAACCGAATCAGCCGTTCGATCAGGCCGAGCAACAGCGCCAGATAGAGGTCGAGGCGCTCGGCATCGCCCGCGCCAAGCCGCTCGACCTGCCGGTGCAGGCGCGGACCTTCGACCTCCGGCAAAGCTGCGAGCGAGGCGGCGATCTCGTCATAGAGATCGATGCCTTCGCTGCCGATCAGCTCGAGCGCCCGCCGCACGCTGCCCTCGCTGAGGGCGAGCGCCGTTGCCAATTTCTTGGCGTCGGGGGCTTGCCCGTCCCGCGCGAGCGCCGCCTGCACGGCCTGCTTCAGGTCGTCCTCGCCCAAACCCGTCACGCGCAGCGTACGGGTGCGGGAGCGGATGGTCACCGGGAGACGCCCCTCTGCGTTTGAGATCAGCAGGAACAAGGTCCGGGGCGGCGGTTCTTCCAGCGCCTTCAGCAGCGCATTTGCGGCGCTCTGGTTCAATTCGTCGGCGCGATCGACGATCACCACCCGCCATCCCCCCTCGCCCGCCGAATGGCCGAGAAAGGCGCGTAAGCGCCGCACCTCATCGATGCCGATCCATTGCGAATAGCGCTTCGACTTCTCCACCCAGGAGCGGCGAATAACGAGGAGATTAGGGTGCGACAGCGCCGCCACCTTGTGGAACACTGGATGGTCGCGGTCGACAATCTTGCCTTCGGCAAGCAGCGAGCGCGCAAAGCGATAG
The DNA here is from genome assembly GCA_035630595.1 of Methyloceanibacter sp. Lineage (GTDB taxonomy): Bacteria > Pseudomonadota > Alphaproteobacteria > Rhizobiales > Methyloligellaceae > Methyloceanibacter. The sequence continues at coordinate 3,014 of DASQKJ010000093.1, read as the reverse complement.
GCGAGCGTGGCCTTGCCGACGCCCTCCGCGCCGACGATCAGCCAGGCGTGATGCATGCGCCCGCTATGGAGCGCGCCAACGAGTTCCTGGAGCGCCGCCTCATGGCCGAACAGGCGATCGACCTCTCGCGGGGCCGAGAAGCCTGCCAGCCGGTCGGGCTCCGCCGCCGCTCCACGCGATCGCTCGGCCGCCATGCTCATGGGTTCAGACGCTGCAGGACCACTTCCCAGACGTCCTCGGCCACCATGGCTTCCGGCTGGCTCGCATCGATCACGACGCAGCGGTCCGGTTCCTCCTCGGCGATGTCTAGAAAGGCTCTGCGCACGCGCTCATGCAGCATGACTTCCTGGCTCTCGAACCGGTCCGCCGTGGTTCCGCGGCGCCGCTCCGCTGCGCGCGCGAGCCCCTGCTCGGTGGGAATGTCGAGGATGAAGGTGACGTCCGGCAAGAGGCCGCCGGTTGTCAACCGCTCCAGCGCGTTGATCAGGCCGCGCGGCACGCCGGCCGTTGCGCCCTGATAGGCGCGGGTGGAATCCAGGAAACGGTCGCACACCACCCATTTGCCTTTGAGCAGCGCCTGGCCGATGGCATTCTCGATATGGTCGGCGCGCGCCACGGAGAACATCAAGGCTTCGGCGAAGGGGCCGTATTGCCAGACTCCGCCCGAAAGCAGAGCCTCGCGGATCTCCTCGGCGGCGGGCGAACCGCCAGGCTCGCGCGTGGCGAACACTTTGCGCCCGGCCCGGGCCAGCCGATTGGCGAGAATGCCGGCCTGAGTGGACTTGCCGGACCCCTCGCCTCCTTCGAATGTGATGAATCTGCCGGTTTCGGCGGCTTCGCGCTGCATCGCGTTTGCCGGCTACAGGAGCCAGCCGAAGGCCAGCACGAACAACGAATCCAAGCCCCGCATGGCGAAGTTGCTCCGGTCGATGTCGTCGCCCGCGTAGAGCGGAATGTCGTTGGTCGCCTGGGATTCGGCTGACGTGACCCTGAGAGTCGCCACTTGATCGCCTTTCCGGATCGGCGCCTTGATCGGGCCTTCATACACGACCTGCGCCGAGACCTTGCCGGTGGCATTGGCGGGCAGGATGATGTTGATGTTTCCATCCCCGACCAACGACACGTAATGGCTCGTGCCGCCCCATACCAGCGCGTCGCTCACCTTCTGGCCTTCGTCAAACAGTCTGAACGGCTTGAAGCTCTTATAGCCCCAGTCCAGCAGCCGGCGCGCCTCCGCCTCGCGCTCCTTCGCCGATTCCAGACCGGCGACCACGAGCACGAGCCGCTGGTTGGCGCGCGTGCCGCTCGCCACCAGCCCGTAACCCGATTCCTCGATGAAACCGGTCGTCAGCCCGTCGACGCCGATCTCGGCGAACACCAGGGGATTGCGATTGCGGAACGTGAACTTCTCGCGGTACTTGAATTCCTTCTGGCCGAAATAGTGATAATACTCGGGATAATTGTAGATCAGATAGTGCGCGAGGATCGACAGTTCGCGCGCCGTCATCAGGTGACCTTCCGCCGGGAGCCCCGTCGCGTTCTTGAAGGTCGCCTTCTCGAGGCCGATGGTCCGCGCATATTCGGTCATCCGTTGGGCGAAGGCGTCTTCGGTCCCGGCAATGCCTTCGGCGAGAATGATGGCGGCGTCATTGGCCGACTGGACGGTGACGCCCTGGATCAAGTCCCCGACGCTCACCGTGGTGTTGAGCGGCGCGAACATGGCCGAGGTGCCTGAGGGCGCGCCGCCGGTCCGCCAGGCATGCTCGCTCACCTTGAACTGATCGTCGAGCTTCAGCCGCCCCGCCTTCAGCTCGCGGAACACGACGGCGAGCGTCATCATCTTGCTCATGCTCGCCGGCGGGGCGAGCGTGTCGGCGTCCTTCTCGAACAGCACGAGATTCTCGTCGGCGTCGAGCAGGATGGCGTTCTTGGCCTTGGTCTCGAAGCCGCTGGACGGAGCGGCATGCGCCGCAGCGGCGCCGAGAGCGAGAACGGCGCCCGCCGCTGCGAGCTTGATCCATCTGTCAAGGCGCGAGGCGTACACGGGTGGACCGGGCCATGTCGGAGTGGATGAGGGAGGCTGCGCTTGGCAGCCGAACCCGGCCAATATCCAGCGCCCTAGCGCAAAAATCAACCCGGTAGCCCGTCCTAGTTGTTGGTCAGGACCTTCGCCCCGCGATATCCGGCGTCGGCCACCTTAGCCAGCGCCGCCCGGGCCGCGGCCGCATTTTGAAACGGCCCGACGCGAACCCGGAAATAGACCTCGCTGCCCACTTTGATCTCGGCGACATCGACCGGCGCGATGGCGGAAAGCACTTTATGTGCGCGCTCGGCGTTGTCCTTGCTCTTGAAGGACCCCGCCTGGATCACCGGCCCATTGGCCGGCGGCGCAACTCGATTAGGCTGCGGGAGCGAGCCCGTGATCTGCGGCAAGGGCTTGCTCGGCATTGTGGCGGCCGTGGCGTCGAGAGCAGCGCGAGGCGCGGCGTCCTGCCGCTGCAGCGCCAGCTTCTCCGGATTTTCCGCCGGAAGCGTCTCCCCGGCGATGCTTCGCATGGCCAGGACGTCCACGCCGGTCTTCGACGCCTTCCCCTTGGCTGCGAGGTGCACCCAGCTCTGGCTCGCGAGATATTTCCGCTCGTAGCTGTCGTCGCCGTTCAGCGGCGCGCGGCCGAGATATTTGACCCGCACGGTCGCGGTGCCGCTGCCGCGAAAGCCGAGCAACTCGGCCGAGCGGCGCGAAAGATCGATGATGCGATCGCGCGCGTAGGGCCCGCGATCGTTGATGCGGACCACGATGGACCGGCCGTTGTTGAGATTGGTCACCCGCGCATAGACCGGCAGCGGCAAGGTCGGATGCGCCGCCGAGAGACGATCCATGTCGTAGATTTCGCCATTGGCGGTGCGCCGCCCGTGGAACAGCTCACCATACCAGGACGCGCTGCCGACTCGGTCGTAGCCTGGGTCTTCCCGCGGCGTGTACCAGAAGCCGGCGATTTGATAGGGCTTGCCGA